>JAPLZT010000047.1 GCA_026394855.1 Candidatus Woesebacteria bacterium | reverse complement strand
AGCCGCTTGGAATCGGACCAAGTACATCGATCTTATAAGGATCGCGTTCTGCCAATGAACTACGGCTTCGCTGAGGCAATTATAGCAAACTTGAGATTACTTTTTCTTCTCTCTGAAAGCCGAGGCCATGTGTTCCCAATCCCTGTTTTTCCTAATTTTTAAGTATTTCTGCCAGATTGCTGAAAGAGCGGACATGTCTACTTTTAATTTTCTTGCCAGTCCCAAGATTCCGATCATGTCCTTTGGAAAACAAGCTCCTCCAAAACCGACGTCCCCATCCGGCCCAGGAACTCTTAAGTGGGTTCCAATTCTCGGGTCTGCCTCAACTGCCTTTCTTACATCTTCATAGTTTGCTCCGACTTTTTTTGCCAGGAAGTAAAATTCATCTGCAATTAGAACCTTTGCTGCAAGCATGTTATTGCTCATATATTTCGTCAGTTCTGCGGAAGTTACGTCCATAATATAGTAAGGCAGATTTTTGGGATAAATTGTCTGATATAGCTTTTTTATTTTTTCCCCTACTTCTTTGCTTGAAGCCCCAATTACTGTTCTTGCGGTGTTTAAGAAATCTTTATTGGCGTTATTCTGAGTAAGAAACTCCGGATTCATGGCCCAATTGACCTTTGGATATTTTTTAATAAAGCTTTGGGTTAACCCAGGGAGAACGGTTGATTTAACAATTGCGATTTTGTCTGTCCCACCGGCTACTTTAGCAATCTGTACGGCAACTTCTTCAACTATAGCCATGCTCATTCCCGAATAATCACTATGCATTGGGGTAGGAACACAAATGAAGATAAACTCGCTTGCTTTTACAACTTCCTCTAGGGTTAAAGGGCTGGTTCTTTGTTTGTCATATACAAAGATTTTGTTTTTTTTATTTGTTCCCAGACCTTTTCCTGTTGCCTGGCCTACAAATCCCCAACCGATAATTCCAATATTCATGCTAGATACAAGGATACTATGATATTAAAATAGAAAATTCAAGTAGTTAAAATTTAGCTCGTCTTGCCATTTCTGCTTCAACTATTTTCTCATCTCTTCCATACTTAAGTCTGCTCATTTCTTTAATTATCTCTGCAACTCTTGGATTTTCAGAAGCTTTCTGTTTTGCCAGATCTTTTGTCAAATCCACCGAAAAGGGAGGAACAGGTTCGTTGTGAACCGTAGTTTTGATATAGGCATGGTATCTTTCTACGTTTAGAAGGTCATCTTCCGCAAATGTGGGAGTAAATTCATGCTGGAGATAATTTGCATCAGTTACTCCTACACGAAATGCAACAATTGTTCCAACGTTTCCGAATACCGCGTTTTTAACTTCTTCTTCAACCTGGCCTATAAACTGATTGGCAACACATAACCCCAATCTATACTTTCTTGCTTCTGATAGTATTGTGGCAAAATCAGGTGTGGCAAAGTTCTGGAACTCGTCAACATACAAATAGAAGTCGCGTCTTTCTTCCATCGGGGTATCTGCCCTGCTCATGGCTGCCATTAAGATTCTTGGAATTAAAATTAAGCCCAAGAAATTTGAGTTTTCTTCTCCAAGCTCTCCCTTGGCAAGACTGATTAGGATAATTTTTCCCTGATCCATAATCTGTCTAAAATCAAATGATGACTTGGATTGACCAATAATGTTTCTAATTAGTTTATTGGTAACAAATCTTCCGAATTTTGAGACCGTATAATCAAGAACTTCCGATTTATGAAAGTCTGCAGTCTGGGCAATCTGGTCTGTCCAATACCTTCTTACAATTGGATCCTGAACCTTAGGTAAAAGCTCCTGGACAAATTTGGAGTCGGTCATAATACGCATAACTTCAACAAACGTATTTCCCTCTTCGCACATGGCAGTAAGCATTGCGTTTCTGACACCGTGTTCAAATCTGGGTCCGACAATTCCGGTTTTATATGGATCAAAAAGTTTATACATCATGTTAATAATTGAGGTTGCGGCAAAATGTTTTTCATCTTCGGTTTTTGCTTCCAAGAGGTTAATTCCCATCGGGCGCTGGGTATCTGCAGGATTAAAATAAATTACATCTTCCGCTCTTTCCGGAGGAATTTGTTTTAAAATATCTTGCAGAGCATCTCCGTGAGGATCAACAAAACAAAGACCTTTCCCATCTTTAATATCTTGGATAATCATGTCTTTAAGAAGTTCCGACTTTCCTGTTCCGGTTTTTCCAATAATATAAATATGCCTCATTCTATCCTCATCGGAAATGAATACCTCTCTTTTTATCCCTCTATATGTACTTGTCCCCAGGAAAAGCCCTTCTGTGGGGATTTGAGAAGGAGCGGGAGCTGTTTTTGCATTAAGCCAAAAAATATGCGGAGTTGTTATTTGTTTATTGGGAAAATGAAAAATGGTCGCCAGTTCATCCGAGTTTAGAACAGAATGCCTGTTTCCCGTTCCCGGGACATTAAACATTGGCTGATACCTATAAAGGAAATCCTCCATAAATCCGCCCTTGCTTAATATTTTTCTTTTCTTTAAGAGGTTCGTGTCTGAGGCAAATTGACCAAAGGCAGAGACTATATTATCAAGGTGACTCTTGGCAATTTCAGCGCTTTCCGAAACGACCGCAATTCTAATTGAAGTTTCAAAACCGGGTTTTGCAACTTTAGATTCAACCGCCTCCAGTGTTTTTGCTGAAGTTGAGAATTTCGCTTTCTCGGGATCAGATTCCTGTTTTTTGGTATCCGAAATAAATTTACTTCCTGACTTTTGCCAATCGCTTTCCGCAGGAGATATTAAAATTTGAATTACTGCTCCCTCCCCCGGTCCCATCTTGGCAAGAGTTGAAGTAATTGTACTTAACGGGTCAGTTGCCAAATCCTTAAATGTTTTTAAGGGATAGAAATTGGCTTTTGATAATTGAAGAGCTTTGTAGGCAACTTTTCCTTTTTCTGTAAATATGCTTTCTTCTGAAACTTCTTTGATTTCAGCCTCGGGAAAACCACCGTTAATTTGTTTTTCGACAAGATCCTGAAGTTTTTTAGGGGTCCAGACAAAAAATCTGATATCTTCCTGTTTGGCGACAATTTCAAAAGAGATGGTGGGCTGAACCGAAAACTTCTGCTTCCAGCCTCCTTTTTTAATTGTATAAAGGGAAGAAAACACCTGCTCCATGGCATCAATCTTGGTTTCGTTATTGCGGGGAACCGCAATTTGCAGAAGAACCGAATCAACCGATCTTTCTTCTCTGCCTCTATGTTTAAAGAAAGTTAAGACAATCTGTCCTAAGGCGACAAGAAGAACTGCCGCAACTCCTGCAGAAAGAAGCACAGCAATTATGAAATTAAGATTTAACAAAGATTCTGTAACCATAATAAATTGCTTTCTTAATCATTCTAATCCAAAAGGCGGCAAACCAGGTAATCGAATCGGAAACCGATCCTTTGGAAAGCTGTTCCAATTCAAGAGGTTGCCTGGGAATTGTAATTTTTATCTTTTCAGAAGTTGGAGATGTCTCAATTAATGGCTTTCCGGAATCGGTTTTAACCTGTTTCTGAAAGGTAATAGGAATGGGAGTTACGACCTCTTTTCTTTCAATTGTTAAGGCAGACGCTTCTTCAGGAGTTTCAATAACATTTTTTTCTCTCTCTGGAAACATGGGCATGGTAGGTTTATTGTATCATCTCTCGGTTGCTACTATTTCTTCTAAATGATGATCTAGTGTCAAGAGTTTACATTTATTTAATTTAGCTAAATAAAAGTATGAAGCATCGTAAAAAGTCATTTTGTGTTCAATCGCAGTTTTAAAAACTGAATTGATATCTATTGAAACTAAATTAATCGATAATTGATTAAAAGTATTAAGTAAAAATCCTGCTTGACTAAAAGTAATTCTTTTTGAAAGAGCTGCAGATTTTAAACCGTTTCCTATTTCATAAATTAGTAAATTTGGAGCTATAATTTTATTTTTGGAAACGATAATTTTTAATAATTTTTTTACTTTGAGAGATTTATTTTCATCCGGCATTAATACTGCCATTAACACAGACGAATCAACAACAAAAGTTTTAGTATTTTCTGCCATATTCAACCAAAGCTTTATAATCAACAGGAATTTCAGGATTTTTTAGAAATTTCCACCCCTCTTTAATTTTTTTTAATAAAATTTTTTCTCTATTATCTATTTTTTTGATTTTGTATGTTTTTTTGACAGCATGCCTAACAAGTTCTCCAATTGTTTTATCTTCCTGGTGGGAAAGATAAACTAATGTTAAATAATCTTCTTCTTCCAATAAAACATTTGTTCTTCTTGTCAACATGATAAGTCATGGTAACATGTTACTTATTTCTTGTCAAGTAAGCTTCCAAATCTCTTCTTTCTTGCCTTCTTTGAAGTTTGAGTATCTGGCTAAAGTAAAAATATAATCGGAAAGCCTGTTCAAGTAGATCAATAGCGGATAGCGGATAGCGGATAGGTTGGGAACGGCTACCACAGCCCGCTCGGCGCGGCGGATTAAAGCCCGAGCAAAATGAAGCTTTGCACTTTTTTCTTGCGGAATTATAAACCCATCCAATTTAGGAAGTTTATTTTCCAATTTATCTATCCTTCTTTCCAGGTCTTTTGTTTTTGATGAAGAAAAATTAATTTTTGCCCCGGCTAGAATTGAAGAAATAATCATTAAATCTTTTTGGGTTTCTTTTAAGCCGCCAATTACCCCAAGCCAGGAATTTACTTCATCGAGAGAACCTAAAGCTTCACAAATAGAAGAATTTTTTGATATTTTCTTTCCGTCAAATAAAAATGTTTTCCCCCCGTCCCCAACCTTTGTATAAATACTCATTTTTTTTAACACTCGGAGTGTCCACAGGCGTGGCATTTGGAACAGCCTTCCTCGTAAACAAGAGCACTTGCCCCGCATGACGGGCAGATATCTCCTATATGAGTCTCACTAAGCGAAATCGCAACTGCTGCGGGGTCTAAAGATGCACCAGTTTCCTGATGGTAGGTAGCCCTCACAGTAGATACGGTTCCGCTTGGTAAGACCCCGTTTCCACCTAAATATTGTCCAACTGTTAAATTTCCGTTGATCTTAAATCCATAGTGACACGAAAGTGCAATACTTACAGCATCCGGAAGAGAAAGAATCTTTGCGGGACCAAAACCGACCGACCTTCTCCCACCAATACCCGAAAGCTGTAGCGCAATTTCTTTAGCTCTTTGCCTTGGAGAAAGATCTCCTTTAAATCTAAATGCCGTGGAAATGGTTCTTCCCAAGGCTTCCGCCATGGCCGCAAGATCGCTTCCGGCTTTACCGATATTAACAAATAGTTCGATGGGTTCTCTCTTTTCATTTTCATTAATTGTAATAAAAGCCGTTCCCATTGGTGTCGTAATTCTGTAAGTAGATCCCGAAACCCTAAACGGTCTTGCAATTAAGGGGTCGGAGATTTTATCATTTAAACCAAGGTTTAAAACCTGGGTATCCTTACTGCCGTCTCTAAAAATAGTTATCCCCTTGCAACCCATCCTGCATTTTAATATGCCAGATAGGATCAATTTCATGAGCCGTTCCAAAAACACGCCTTATTTCTTCAGGAATTTCTGTTATTTGCCTAATCACCCCTTCTTTGGCAACTTTAGTTTTTATTTCATCGGACCAAACTCCCTTCTCTCTTAATACTTCCTCAAACTTTGGATTAACAAAGGCAAGTTTACGGTCAATGTGCCTATCCCGAACAATGTGTTCATAGGCAATTGCAAAAAGAGGTTCAATGCCGGAAGACGCTCCTGCAATTATGGATATTGTCCCGGTCGGGGCAATTGTAGTTACAGTTGAATTTCTTCTTAGGGTTTCATTTTTGTAAATACTTTCCTGCCAAAGAGGAAACGGTCCTCTTTCTTTAGCAAGTTCGTATGACTCTTCTTTGGCCTTTTCGTTAACAAAGCCCATTAATTCTTGGGCCAAACTCAATGCTTCGTCGCTGTCGTATGGAATACCCAGATCTATTAACAAATCTGCCCAACCGCCAACACCTAAGCCAATTCTCCTGACGGCTAACGAAGTTTGTCTTATTTGAGGCAAAGTATAAGGATTAACCTCTATAACATTATCCAAAAACCTAACGGCTGTTCGAGTAACTTTTTCGAGCTTCTCCCAATCAAGTTCATTTACACCATTAACATTTTTGACAAAGTAGGTTAAGAAAATACTTCCCAAATTGCATGAATCAAAAGGATAGAGAGGAACTTCACCGCAGGGGTTTGTGGATTCGATGGGTCCCAGCATTGGAACGGGGTTTGATGCGCCCTCATTCATTCTATCTATAAAAATAACTCCGGGATCTCCCGTCTTCCAAGCACCTTTAACGATTTCGTCAAACACAAGCTTTGCGGAAAGCTTTCCTGTAGCTTCCTTTGTTTTAGGACTAATAAGTTCGTAGTCACATCCTTCTTTGTAGGCTTCCATAAATATATCAGTGATCCCAACTGATATATTAAAATTTGTTATTCCACCTTCTTCTTTACAGTGAATAAATTCCAAAATATCAGGATGGTCAACTCTCAAAATTCCCATATTTGCTCCCCTTCTTTTTCCTCCTTGTTTAACTTCATTTGTGGCTGCATCAAATATTCTCATGAAAGAAACAGGACCTGAGGCTGTTCCCGAGGAGGTTTTAACCATCGACCCGTTGGGTCTTAATCTTGAAAAAGAAAATCCGGTTCCTCCCCCTGTTTTATGAATTAACGCCTGATATTTTAAAGCATCAAATATCCCCTCTATTGAATCTTCAATCGGGATCACAAAACAGGCCGAATACTGCAAGTTATTTCCGGTTCCGGCATTCATTAACGTCGGGGAGTTTGGAAGAAACTCATGTTTAATAAGAATGTCGTAATAATCCCTGGCAATATCTGTTACTTCCTTTCTTGTCTTTCCCCATCTGGCATCGGCGGAGGCTATTTCCCAGGAAACCCTCCAGCACATACTCTCGGAAGTTTCCATAACCTTCCCTTTAGAATCCTTCATTAAATATCTTTCTTCCAAAACTTTAATCGCCTGCTCGGTCCAAACACCTTTCCTTAAGTCTTTTGGCATCTTTGGCATTGATCCTACTTTTTTGTAGATGTCTTCCTTAATTTTTTCGTATGGGGGAAAAATCAAAGATTCTAAAGAAAGATTAGGAATCTTAGAATTCCCGTTTTTACCATTCTTCTCTACTTTTTTAATAGATAACTTTATTTGTTTACTTTTTTGTTTTTCAATTATTTGCAGCATATTTTATTTTTTAGATTCCAGTATTTTTTCAAAATCTCCCAGATCCTCAAACTCAAAATAGACACTGGCAAACCTTAACCAGGCAACTCTATCGATTTTCTTCAATCTCCTTAAAACTGCTTTACCAATTACGGTTGTTGGGATTTCCTCTTTTTCCTCTCTCAACATCTCGGATTCTATATCTCCCACAATTTCATCAACCACATTCAACCCCACAGGTCTTTTCTCGAGAGCCCTAACAATTCCCCTCTTAATTTTCTCTTTATCAAAAAGCTCTCTTCTTCCGTCTTTTTTAATCACCCATAAAACCGAATCTTTAACTTTCTCTTGTGTCGTAAATCTCTTTTTGCACTTAGGACACTCTCTTCTTCTTCTGATAGAGTTACCGTCTTCAGAAACTCTCGATTCCAAAACTTCCGAATCATTAAACTGGCAAAAAGGACATTTCATAAATTTCACTAGTGAAAACAAAATACACCAGATATAGTAATAGTACGTGTATATCAACACCACTTGTAGTCCGTCAACTAGCAACATTTATGTCAAAAACTATCACCTCAAATTCAACCCGTGCCCAAAAAAAATAAATAACCGCAATGTTTCGGAAATTACTGAAGAACTAATTAAAACCAAATACCTGATTTAGTTGGTATCGAAGGGGTTTTCGGGAGCAGAAACTCCCTGGGATTGAAGGGCATCGCGGCACTGCTTATAAACATTTCTAGAGTAATCCTCCGCTTTTATGACTTCCGGTTTAACATCATCCGGAACAATATTTAGCATTTCTTCAATAACCTCACGGTGCTTTAGGGAAGCGGTGGCCAGCGTAAATAAAAATGATTTTGTATCAAGTCCCCTTTGTCTTTCGTTTTTCTCAATGACACCCCCCTCTTCCAGATACTTTCCTGCCTTAGTTAAAGTACTAAGAGCAAGAAGCGGTTTATTTATTCTAAAAAGTTCATATGATGCCATAAGTCTTTTGTCGGCAAATAAAAGCGACAGTTCCGCTTTTCTCATTGGATTTGTGGTAACTCCCATCCAGAGTTTATCTCTTAATGCCTTTATGGGCCAAAACGGACTATCGGGGAGGATTCTTCCGGGGAAAGGCATGACATACATTATTTCAATCTTTTTTTCTTGAGTATCTGCCTTTAACTCCGGCTTGGGAGTAGCCGAATAAACATCTATACTGGGCCTAATTATTGATGAACGAAGAACTGAAATAGAAAGAATAATAAATGCTAGAGTAACTGTAGACAAAACTACCGCAATTTTTTTCATCATTCTCATGTCGTAATCACATTGGGTAATTGTAATACTACTTCTTTACTCAATTTCTGTCAAATAAAAAGTGGGGGTTACCTAAATAAAATAATTGGCCATTGCCAGAGGACATGAAGAAAGACTGAAGAAAAGACATTTTTGGTTCTGGCAAATACAAACGCTGAACCCATTCCAAAAAGAAAAGTAAGAAATAGATAAAGAACGGCTGCAGACAAACTTAATTTCCAAACAAATATAGTTACGGGTATATGGACAAGTGCCCAAATAAAACTTGTTATGATATTTGCCAGCCACTCGTTGTTTAAAACTCCCCAAAGCCTATTAAAGATGTAGCCTCTAAATGAAACCTCTTCTGAAAAAGCCGTGGCAAAAGAAATCATTAAAGAAAGCATTAGTCCCCCCTCCCCTATGTTTGCCCCAAAATTAAAAGTTTTATACTTTAGAAAATTTAAAAATATGGCCTCTATTGCAAATATGGCTCCGAGTCCCAAACTTAAGTAGATTGCAGGAAATAGATTTTTTAAGGTTATTCCTAAAGACGAAATTCCAAGTTTTTCTTTCTTAAGAAGGAAAAACAGAGGGGTAAGCCAGATAATCGGTTTAAGGATGGTTTCTTCAATATTATCCGGAAGCTTGAATAAAACTCTATAGAAACCCCAGACTATTAATATGAAGATCGCATAGATGGTAATGTTTTTTAGGGTTTTTTCTTTTTTGGGCATCTATCTAGTATTGCACTCTTTGTAAGCTTCATCAATTGCCTTAACAATCATTTCCAGTTTGGCTCCTGCTTCAGGCAGAGTAACTATGTTTTTTTCATTAGGAAACCAATGAAAAACGGTGTTTCTACACTCCTTCCATGTTTCCCAAAAAAAATTTGCTAACCTTTTGCCTCCGCAATGGGCAACTATTTTGTCATATACACTCTCTTCCCTAATCTCTTTTTCCAAGTATGGGTTTAGGGCTTTTCCTATTCTAAAGCGCTTTCCATAGTAATCATCTTGGGTAATAAATCCGTTATCCAAAAACAGCTTCTTTAAAAAACCCTCATATGCCTTAGCTGCAGGAAAAACAACAAATGAATAATCTTTGAATTTTCCGGATTCTTCTTCAAATAGCTTAAGTAAAAGAAATGATTCTTCCAGAAGTTCTTTGATATCTTTTTCCAAATACTGATTATCCATATATAATATCAATATACCATGGCAAGAAAGTTTTTTGAAAAAATAAAGTCTTTTCTTAAGAAGGAAAAAAACAGAAAGAAAATAATATTTTTTACGGTTCTTGTGTCCGTTTCCCTTTGGCTTTTTTGGGGACTTCCCCTTCCAACCAAACTTTCGTCGGATTCAATCCCCGTTTCAACCAAACTTTTCGACAGAAACGGGAAACTTATATATGAAATATACACAAAACAAAGAAGAACCCCGATTAATCTAAAGGATTTACCCCAATACGTGGTTGATGCAACAATCTCAATTGAAGACAAGGAATTTTACAAGCATTCCGGATTTTCTCCATCAGGAATTGTCAGATCTGTCTTTAACATTGTATTTAAAAGGAAGCTTCAGGGAGGCTCCACCATAACCCAGCAGCTTGTCAAAAACTCTCTTTTAACTCAGGAGCGAACCGTTAAAAGAAAAATTAGGGAGTTTGCTTTAACTTTAGTTGTTGAAACCATATACAACAAAAATCAAATACTTGAAATGTATTTAAACCAAATTCCATATGGTTCAACTGCGTATGGAATAGAGTCTGCCAGCGAACTTTATTTTAATAAGGCAGCTCGCGACTTAACTCTCGCAGAAGCCGCTCTTCTTGCCGGCCTTCCCCAGTCCCCCACAAAATATTCCCCGTTTGGAGCTCATCCCGAATACGCCAAAGAAAGACAGGCTACGGTTCTTAAAAGTATGGTTGATAACAAAAAAACAACTAAAGAGGATGCTGACAAAGCATCTAAGGAAGAACTCCACTTCGCCCAAATTACTCCTCCCAAAGCTCCGCATTTTGCTCTTTGGGTAAAAGAACAGCTAACTGAAAAATACGGAGAAAAATTGGTCGAACAGGGGGGATTGCGCGTAAACACAACTTTAGATCTTGACCTTCAGGATCTGGCTCAGGCTACGGTTGCAACGGAGGTGGGGAAATTAAAGAAGCAAAAGGTTGGAAATGGTGCAGCAATTGTGACAAGACCAAAAACCGGAGAAATCTTAGCAATGGTAGGATCCTACGATTACTTTGCTAAAGACGAGGACGGAAATGTAAATGTAACTTTGGCCAATAGACAACCTGGTTCATCAATAAAACCAATCAATTACGCTTTGGCTTTAAGAGACAAAAAAATAAATTTGGCCACTGCCCTTGCTGATGTTCCAACTTGTTTTAAAGTGGCTGGCCAGGAAGATTACTGTCCGGTTAATTACGACAGAACCTTCCATGGATTGGTACAGGCGCGCTTCGCGCTGGGAAATTCATACAACATGCCCGCAGTAAGAATCTTAGCCTTGAATGGCATTGATAACTTGGTCTATTTTGCTAATCAGATGGGTTTAACCACACTAATTGACCCTAAAAATTATGGTCTATCTTTAACTCTGGGGGGGGGCGAGGTCAGACCTTACGATATGGCTGTTGCCTTTGGTGTTTTTGCAAATAGCGGGATTAAGGAGCCGCTTCTGGCAATTACTAAAGTTACCGACTGGAAGGGAAAGGTATATGAAGAAACCAAACCCACAGATATTGAACTAACTGGCGAGCGTGTTCTTCCGCCTGATGTAACATTCTTAATCTCACACGCACTTTTGGATAATAACGCCAGAATGCAGGCTTTTGGAGAATCTTCCTACCTTAATGTCAAAAACCATCCGGAAGTTTCTGTTAAAACAGGGACAACCAATGACAGACGCGACAACTGGACCATAGGCTTTACCCCGCAAGCTTTGGTTGTTGCCTGGGTAGGAAATAACGACAATACTCCAATGGGAGGTGCAGTTTCAGGAGTTTCAGGAGCATCCCCCATTTGGAATAAAATTATGAAGGCGGTTTTGGACAAGTCGGAAAAAGGAGTATATGACAAAAATGAAGAAGGTCACTCCTGGCCGGGACAACCCGATAGCATTATAGGAAAAACAATTTGTGCGGTTGATGGTCTTCTCCCAACCGGGGACCCAGGAAATCCCGGATGCCCGACAAGATTTGAATATTTCATGCAAGGTTCGATTCCGGAAAAAGCAACTGGGCAAAGAATGGATTTGACTATCATAAACTCAACCCAGCAACAGGCAAGTTCAGATACCCCACCGGATCAGGTATCCACTCAAAACAGACCCGTCTATGTGGATCCCCTTGGGACCATTTACTGCATGGATTGTCCTATTGCCTCAACTTCGGCAGTAATCAGATATCCCCTTCAATAACTTCTTATTTCAGCCTAAAGCTGGTACAATACCGCCAAATGATTAAGGCTGTTAAAAAACTGCTTACTCTTATAGGTAAACCCTTCTATTGGGCTCTTTCTTTAATTGTTATTGGTATTTTAGGTTTTCTTTACTTTGTAGGAAACCTTACTCTTAAGGTCTCTAAATTAAGAATAAAAATTAAGGTCAGAAAAATTTCTCTACCTAAATTAAAAATCAAGCTCCCAAAGTTTAAAGTTCCTAAGTTAAAACTTAGACCCAAAATTATTCTCGCGGTTCTATCTCTATTCTCTATAATTTTATTTTTCTATATTACTATTTTTAGGGGTCTTCCCTCCCCTAAAGATTTAACCTCTAGGCCTTTGCAGGTTTCAACCAAAATCTACGACAGAAACGGCGTCCTTCTCTATAAAATCTTCAAAGATCAAAATAGAACCATTGTTTCTTTATCTGATATTCCTTTACATGTTCGTCTTGCAACTCTAGCTGCCGAAGATGCCGAATTTTATTCCCATCCGGGCTTTTCTATCAAAGGAATCATTCGGGCCATGGTTAATGACATTCGAAGCGGTGAACTTTCGGGAGGCTCTACAATTACCCAGCAGCTTGTTAAAAACGCACTACTGACCCCTGAAAAAACTATTACAAGGAAGGTAAAGGAGATAATTTTGGCTATGCAGGTTGAAAGAGTTTTTAGCAAAGATCAAATACTTGAAATGTATTTAAATGAAGTTTCCTACGGAGGAACCGCGTATGGAATTAAAGAAGGGACTCAAGAGTATTTCAGTAAAGAGGTAGGAAGTCTGACTCTTTCTGAAGCTGCTTATCTTGCGGGATTAACCATAAGCCCTACAAAGCTTTCCCCTTTCGGGGAAAACCCCGAACTTGCAATAGAAAGAAGAAACGAAGTCTTGAAGCTTATGAGAATAAATAAATTTATAACTCCGGAGCAGGAAGAAGAGGCAAAGAGCGAAGAAATTAAAATAATTCCGGGAAATAAAGACATCAAGGCTCCCCACTTTGTTATGTACGTAAGACAAATGCTGGTTGATAAATACGGTGAGGACGTGGTCGAAAAAGGAGGGTTGGAAGTTACAACCACCTTAGATTATGAGATTCAGAAAATGGCCCAAGGTGTTGTTAAAGACGAAGTAGATAGATTAAGAAATCTAAGAGTAGGAAACGGCGCAGCGGTTGTGATTAACCCTCAAACAGGAGAAATTTTGGCCATGGTCGGATCAAAAGATTATTTTGACCCTAATGGAGGAAACGTCAATGTCACCTTAAGATTAAGGCAACCAGGATCATCAATTAAGATAATTAATTATGCATATGCTCTTTCACACGGATTTACTCCTGCCTCAATCCTTGATGATTCGCCAACGGTTTTTAAAGTTGCAGGCCTTCCTGCATATACTCCCAGAAATTATGATGGACGGTTTCGTGGAAAAATTACATTAAGAAGCGCACTGGCGGAGTCCAGAAATATTCCTGCAGTTAAAGTTCTTGCTTCATATGGAGTAACTAAGATGATTGATCTAGGAACATTGATGGGAATAACTACTTGGCAGGA
The DNA here is from genome assembly GCA_026394855.1 of Candidatus Woesebacteria bacterium. Classification (GTDB taxonomy): domain Bacteria; phylum Patescibacteriota; class Microgenomatia; order UBA8517; family UBA8517; genus JAPLZT01. Next base: position 862 of record JAPLZT010000047.1, on the reverse strand, counting down.
TCCTTCAAGATATGGTCTTTCGTTAACCCTAGGTGGAGGAGATATTAAACTTATTGAACTTGCTCAGGTTTTTTCAACTATAGGGAACTTAGGCAAAAGACCAACTATTACATCAATTACTGAGGTTAAAAACTATAAAGGGGAAGTATTAGAAATAAACGGAGGTTTGAATTTCCCTGAAATCGTTGACCCAAGAGTCGCCTACCAGCTTATTGATATTTTAAAAGACAATAATGCCCGTGCCCCCGAATTTGGAACAAGATCATATTTAGTTATATCTAATCATCCTGAAGTTGCGGTAAAAACAGGAACCAGCAATGATCTTAAGGATAATTTAACAATCGGCTTTAATCAGAATTTTTTGGTTGCGATTTGGGTCGGAAATAATGATTCATCCCCCATGTCGAGAGTTGCTTCAGGAGTAACGGGAGCTTCCCCTATCTGGAATAAAATAATGACCAATCTTTTGGGAAACTCTCCAAGTAAAAGTTGGGGAATACCGGAAGGACTTATTAAAAAAAACTGCTACGGAAAAACCGAATATTTCTTAAAAGAAAACGTTTCAAATTGTGCACCAATCCCAACTCCTTCCCCGCTTCCTTCAGGTCAGCCGCAAATTTTAAATTCAGGAGCGAGGATCGAGCTTTGAAATTACCACAAACATAAAGACAAAGAAGGTTAGCCAGGAAACAATTGAAATATAAGGATAGAGTCCGGAACCGGAAAAGCCAAATATAAATGATAGCGTAACCGGAATTGTTGCCCCATGCAACGACATTTGATAGGTCTTAGCAAAAGAAAGATTTTTCTTTAATATCTTTACTCCGATGAATAAAACAAGGGTTGCGGGAAGAAGAAAAAT
>JAPLZT010000057.1 GCA_026394855.1 Candidatus Woesebacteria bacterium | reverse complement strand
AGCCCGAGTCCAGGCCCAGATGAGAATGAAGATATAGCTGTGAGCGAAGAAATTATTGATAAAGGGAAAAGGGTCAAAGAGGAACTTAAAAATAAAGAACCGGAGCTTGAAAAGGTAAAGGTGGAATTTTTAGAAACCTTGCAAAAAATTCCTAACCTTCCTTTAGACAAAGCTCCTGTTGGTAGAGGTGAAGAAGATAATAAAGAGATTCGAAAGTGGGGAGAACCTAGAAAGTTTGATTTTAAACCCAAAGATCATTTGGAACTTGGAACTTCTTTAGGAATTTTGGATTTTGAGACAGGAGCAAAAGTTACCGGAAATAAGTTTTACTATCTATATGGTGATGGGGCAAGGTTAGAACTTGCCTTGGTTCAATATGTTTTTGATTTACTTTCAAAAGAAGGATTTTTACCGGTTATTACCCCTGATTTAGCAAAAAGCAGGTACTATTTAGGAACCGGTTATATGCCAAAAGGTGAAGAAGCCCAGACTTATAAAATAGAGGGCGAGGATTTGGGGCTCATTGCAACGGCAGAGGTAACTTTGGCGGGAAAGCATGCAGATGAAATAATTCCTGAAGGAAAGCTTCCCATCAAATATATCGGTTATTCTCATTGTTTCAGACAAGAAGGGGGATCTTACGGAAAATACTCAAAAGGAATGTATAGGGTACATGAGTTTACCAAAACAGAGATGTTTATTTATTGTAAGCCAGAAGATTCAAATAAATATCATGAGTATGTTTTGGAAATGGAAGAAAAAATATATCAGGACTTAGGTCTTCCTTACAGGGTTTTGGAGATGTGTACCGGAGATTTGGGAGCAATGGCAGCAAGAAAGTTTGATATTGAAGCTTGGATGCCGGAAAGGAATGGTTACGGGGAAGTTACATCAACCTCAAACTGTACTGATTATCAGGCAAGAAATTTAAATATTAAATATAAAGAAAAGCATGGAACAAATAAGTTTGTTCATATGATTAATGGAACTGCGGTTGCATCATCAAGAACACCGCTTGCAATCATGGAAAATTATCAGAATGAAGACGGATCAATAACAATTCCCAAAGTTCTTCAGAAATGGATGGGGAAGGATAAAATTGAATCGAAAAATGAATAATCTATCTAATTTTAGGCGAAGAGTTTTAAGAGATTTTTTGACAACAATTGCTTCCGGATGGTTTGTTGCAGGTGTAGTTTCCACAGTATTTGTACACCCAGGAAGCATCGTAGATGTAATTTTTAATGTTATAATTGGGACTGTACTTGCTTATTTGTCTTTACAAATGGCATTTTCTTTAGAAGAAAAGAATAAATGACAATAACATCAGAAAATATTCGTTTTGCTATGAGTATAGGGGCTGTAATGACCATGGTTTTTTTCTTGTGGATATATACAATGAGTAAGAAGGGAAAAAAGAAATAATGAGTATATTAAATATCACAACCTTTTTAGGATTATTTAGTTTAATAATCTCCTTCTTTATTGTAAAACGGTTCGAAAAATTAAGAAAATAGTTTATCTAATTTTTCTTAAAATACTCTTTCCCTCGGAGTTTTTCAGGAAGATAACTTTCTTTATCATATTTTTCGTATCCTTTTCCATATCCTACTTCATCCATCAGTTTTGTCACGGGATTTCTGATTTTTAGGGGAACAGGAAGATTTCCAAAAGTATTAACATCTTTTAAGGCTGACATATAGGCTTCGTATGCACTTCTGTCTTTTTTGGCTGTGGCAAGATAGACAACCCCTGCTGCTAAATTTTCCTGACATTCCGGGTAGCCAATTGTATTGCAAACTTGAAAAACTGCGTTAGCAACAACCAGTGCCGTAGGAGATGCTACGTCTTCTGAGGCAAAGACAACCATGCGTCTTGCTATATATAAAGGATCTTGTCCGGCTGCAACCATTCTGGCTAGATAATATAAAGCGCTATCAACGTCAGATGCCCTCATGCTTTTAATAAATGCAGAAATTACGTTAAAAAAATCTTCTCCTCTTTTATCAAATGTGTATTGCCTTCTTTGAAGTGCGGTTTCCAAATCAGGAATTTTAATTGTTGGGGTTTTTACTAGATTGCTCGCAATTTCCAAAACATTAAGCATTACACGGGCGTCTCCGTTTGATGCTTCCAAAAGAAATTCTAGCGATTCTTTATTTAATTTCTTTTTAAGATGAATTAGAGCTTTACCCGCTATCTTGGTTAGATCTTTTTCTGAGAGTCTACTTAATATAAGTACTCTGGATCTTGAAAGAAGGGGAGGAATTACTTCAAAAGAAGGATTTTCGGTTGTTGCTCCAATTAAAATGATATTGCCTTTTTCCACATAGGGAAGGAGTTTATCCTGTTGAGCCTTGTTGAATCGATGAATTTCATCGATGAAGACAATAGGCGAAATCCCGCGAAGCCTTGGCGAAGTGGGACTGATTACTTTTTGAATATCTGCAATTTTTGTATTAACTGCAGAAAACTCAAAGAATTCTCTTTTAAGGTAATTGGCAATTATTCTTGCAAGGGTTGTTTTTCCCGACCCCGGAGGTCCCCAAAGAATAAGGCTGGGAAAATAGTTATTAGTTGATTGGTTGATTAGAAGTTTTCTAATTATGCCGCTTGGCCCAACAAGATTTTCCTGCCCAACAAAATCTTTGAGAGTTTTAGGTCTTAATAGTTCCGGAAGTGGTTGTGTCATAATTAGCATAATATGCTTGGAACAAGGATTTTGGAAGAGAGAAAATCGAAATTCAATAGAAGTATTAAAGTTGTAAGAAGTTTGGGCTTTGGGACATATATCCAGGTTAATAACCTAACTCAATCGGGTGGAATAGTTGAAGAATTTTGGAACGAGACATTAAGAAAGATTAAAAAAGAAAAAATAAACAGTGTTCTTATTCTGGGTTTGGGTGGAGGAACCGTAGCCAAACTTATAAAAAAGTATTGGCCTGAATCAGAAATTACCGGTGTTGAAATAGATCCTGTAATGATTGAGTTAGGTAATAGGTATTTGCGGTTAGGTGACAGTAAAACAAAAATTGTTATTCAAGATGCTTATAATTTTGATTCCGATGGTTTTGACTTAGTAGTTGTAGATATTTATTGCGGAAGCGAATTTCCTAAGAAGTTTGAAGAAGAAGAATTCCTAAAGAAGCTGACTAAAAACAAACTTGTTATTTTTAATAGGGTGTATTTTGGAGGAAAAAGAAAAGAAGCAGTTAAGTTTGGAAATAAACTGGAAAAAATATTTAAGAAAGTTGAATGGTACTATCCTCAGGCCAATTTAATGCTGGTCTGTTACAATTAGATACTTATGTTTAAATTTCTTTCTGGACTTTTGGATCTTAATAAAAGGGAAATAGATAGACTTTCTAAGGTTGTTGAGAGGGTTAATTTGTTAGAGCCAAAGATTAAAAAACTCAAAGACAAAGATTTTAAAGAAAAAACTCTGGAATTCAAAAAAAGAATTGAAAAAGGAGAATCTTTAGATTCTATCCTTCCCGAAGCTTTTGCTTTGGTCAGGGAAGCTTCATTAAGAGTTTTGGGAATGCGCCATTTTGATGTTCAGTTAATGGCTGCAATTGCACTTTTTGAAGGAAAAGTTGCGGAACAGCGAACAGGAGAAGGAAAAACTCTTTCTGCTGTTGCTCCTCTTTATCTTCGAGCCATTAAAGGAAACGGGTCTCATTTGGTTACCGTTAACGATTACCTTGCCAGACTTGGTGCCGGTTGGAATGGCCCTATTTTTGATTTTCTTGGTTTAAGTGTCGGTGTAATTATTCAGGAAAATAAATCTTTTATATATGATCCAAAATTTGTAGACAACAGTCATGGAGACGAAAGACTTTCCCATTTAAAGCCTTGCGAAAGAAAAGCTTCATATCAGGCGGATGTAACTTACGGAACTAATAATGAATACGGTTTTGACTACCTGCGGGATAACATGGTGCAGAGTTTGGAAGAGATGGTTCAACGCGGTCACTACTTTGCCATTGTCGATGAGGTTGACTCTATTTTAATTGATGAGGCTAGAACCCCTTTAATTATTTCCGCTCCCGATACGGAACCAACCGATAAATACTATAAGTTTGCCCAGCTTGTGGAAAAGCTTAATTCCGATACCGATTTTAAGATTGATGAAAAAGCAAAAAGTGCATCATTAACAGAACACGGAATCACAAAGGTGGAAAAAATATTGGGAGTCTCTAATTTATACGAAAAAGATTTTGAATCAATTCATCATATTGAAAATGCACTAAGGGCAAGAAGTCTTTATTTAAAAGATAAAGACTATGTTGTTAAAGATAATCAGGTAACAATTGTTGATGAGTTCACAGGAAGGTTGATGGTTGGAAGACGTTGGAGTGATGGACTTCATCAGGCGGTCGAAGCAAAAGAAAATGTTACTATCCAGCAGGAATCTAAAACCTTAGCTACTATTTCTTTTCAGAATTATTTCAGAATGTATTCTCATCTTTCGGGAATGACAGGAACTGCAGCAACTGAAGCAGAAGAATTTAAGAAAATCTATAAATTGGAAGTTGTTGTAGTTCCTACCCATAGGCCGATGGTAAGAAAGGATAATTCCGATGCAATTTATAAAACCTTAAGAGGAAAATATGGAGCAATTGTTGCTGAAATTGAAGAAAAACATAAAAAAGGACAACCCGTACTTGTCGGAACCACTTCGATTGATAAAAATGAAATTATTTCTGAGTATCTTAAAAGAAGAAAAATTCCTCATAATGTTCTTAATGCAAAAAACCATGAAAGGGAAGCTTCCATAATTTCCGAGGCGGGTGAAGTTGGGGCAGTTACGGTTGCTACCAATATGGCAGGGCGTGGTGTTGATATTGTTTTGGGAGGAGCGGCGCCCGACCGACCGGGCGAAATGACTAATGATCAATGGTTAAAGACTAAAGAACACAAAAAATGGCAGGAGTTGCACGAAAAAGTTGTAAAGGCGGGAGGACTTCATGTTATTGGAACTGAAAGACATGAATCCCGAAGAATTGATAATCAGTTAAGAGGCCGTTCCGGTCGTCAGGGAGATCCTGGATCCAGCAGATTCTATCTTTCCTTGGAAGATGATTTAATG
>JAPLZT010000054.1 GCA_026394855.1 Candidatus Woesebacteria bacterium | reverse complement strand
CTATCGCACTTTCAACTGCATTTTGATCACAAATATCTCCCTTAATAAATTTATAATTAGACTTTCCTTCAAAGTCCTTGGTTGAGGAAAGATGTCCTGCATAGGTTAGTTTATCCAGATTAATAATTTCATCACCTGAATGATTCTTTAACCAATATCTAATAAAGTTTGACCCGATAAATCCCGCTCCACCTGTTACAAGTATTTTCATTTATTTGCCCAGTAGCTACTTGCCTTAAAAAGGCTTGCAAAAGTCCCAGCGTCAGTCCAAAACCCATTTAATTCTGCCCAGTTAAGAGTCTGTTTTTTAATATACTCATTGTTAACATCGGTAATTTCGAGCTGTCCTCTATCTGAAGGTTTAATCTTTTTAACTATTTCAAAAACCGAATGATCATAAATATATAAACCGGTAACGGCATAGTTAGACTTTGGACTCTTGGGCTTTTCCTCAATTTTTATTATCTTATTTTTGCTATCAAATTCGGGAACTCCATAACGCTCGGGATCAGGTACTTTTTTCAAAAAAACAAAAGCACCGTCCTTAAATGAGGATACTTCTTTTTTAATGTCCGCATCAGTTGTATTATCTCCAAGAACAACTGTAATGGGCCCATCATCAGCAAAGTCTTTCGCTAAGGCTAAAGCATCGGCAATACCTCCATCAGGCTTTTCTTGAAATGCATATTCAAGATGATTTAATCCCAATTCTTTTCCATTTTTTAAAACTCGTAAGAAATGTCCGGCATGAGGTCCGCTTGAAACAACCAAAACATCTTTTATTCCAGCTTTAACGAGAGTATCGATGGGATAAAAAATCATGGGTTTATCGTAAATTGGAAGCAAATGCTTATTTGTAGCCCAAGTAAGAGGATAGAGCCTTGTTCCTAGTCCCCCTGCCAAAATAACACCCTTCATAGATAATGTATATTATAACTTAAGTATGCTTGTCTGCAACTGAGGATGCCCCCCAACTATCCGGCTTAGTTTTCGCCACAAATCCATTTCCATTAACCATTCCCACAACCTCCTTGATCATATCTCTTGTAGACCCAATCGGCCCTACATCGATATGGATCTCAAAATCATACTTTGCCGGAGTTATTGCCTTTCTAAAAAGCGGAACAAGTTCCTGAGCGCATGAAAGCGACATTAAGGTTTCCGTATAGATTTTATCCCGCAGTACTGGTACTTTATCTTTCTTTTCTTTTTTCCAGAAGTATCTTGCCCCTTTTCCTTTTCTATGAACTACAACCGCCGTAACATAATCAATCTGAGGTTTTCCGCCGACTGACTTTACTTGAGAATCTGTTCCAATAACTAAGCGATAGTAACAACCCGGTTCATCTTTTACAAAGTTTGAAACATCGTCAATTACCCCTTCGACAGTCAATTCCCCTTTTGTAGGACTAATAAACATATTGTTTACAATTTAAAGTTTAAGTGAGGCAAGATACTTTCTAAAGTCACCATTAAGGCCCGGGTGTTTTAGGGCAAATTCGACAACTGTTTTCATATACTCCATTTTATTACCGGTGTCGTAGTATTTTCCTCCTTTAATTTCAACCGCCAGAATTCTCTTTCCGGCCTTAAGCATTAGATCAAGTGCCCTGTTATAGTAAAGCTCCTCACCTTCTTTAAGGTTTTGCTGAGCCTTATCTATAAATTCAAAAATATCGGGAGTAAAAAGAAAACCTGAGACATTGGCAAGATCCGAAGGAGCATTTTCTTTGCCGGGCTTTTCGATTATGGTTTCTGCCTCAATTATCCCCGGTTCGATTTCTTTTCCTCCCGCAAAACCGTACCTGTCATAATCTTCGTCTTTTGTCGCTCTAATTGATCCTAAACAGCTGTAGCCATACTTCTCATATACTTCCATAAGTTGTCTAAACCTGGGAGGGTCGGAAACGATAAAATCATCGCTCCAGGCATAAATAAAGGGTTCATCACCGACGATATGCCTGACATTAAGAAGCGGTGTTCCGTTTCCGTATGGGCCTTTCTGCCTGACATAAATAAAATTGGCAAGTTCAGAAATGTGCTTAATTTCCTCCAACAAAGGTCTTTTCTTTTCCCCTGCCGATTCAAGATTATCTATAAGATCCTTATTGGGAAAGTCAAAATGGTCCTCTATAAGCCTTTTGTGGTAGCCTGTAACAATAATAATATCCCTAATTCCAGCCTCAACCAACTCTTCGACAATATACTGAATAATTGGCTTATCCACAATGGGAAGCATTTCTTTAGGCATAGCCTTGGTTTGGGGCAGGAAACGGGTACCAAAGCCTGCTGCGGGTATTACTGCCTTTGTTACTTTTTTCATAAAGGGTAGCTACAAGTATACCAGAGTTAGCTTCTGAGAATCAATGAAAAGACCATTACAAGCCCCAAGGCTGCAACCGCCAGATATTCCAAAACTATAGAAAAATAAAGATCTCTATGAAGCCAGTGGTGAACAAGACCCCAGATAACGTAAGAGGTGGCAACAGAAACTGCCACAATCATCTGGAAAGCCCGGTCATACGAAAAAAGGACAAATGCCGCAATTCCGGCAAAAAGAAGGCCAAAAAGGACAAAATAGTGCGGTAAATGTTTAGATATTCCTTTCATATTAAATAATTTGTCCTGCCTTTAATATTAAAACGATTGCCAGTATCATTCCTAAAAATGCAATGTGTGCAAATGTTCTTCCTGCAATTCGCGCAATTCTCCTTTTTGAAACCAGAATTCCGTCAACAATCAAAACGAAAAGAAGAAGGCCGACAATTGCCAAAGAAAGATTTTTGGTTACATTAAATGGCGAAACCAAAACTTTTGCTTCCCCAACAGGTGGTATTGGTGTAGCAGCTATGGCAGGTACAGCTGTTGGGGCTACAGCCGACTTTGCTTCGGCAATCGGGACAGCAGGAATAGTATCCGCATATTTCGTACCGAAAAACTGAACAATAATTGTCGTATCAACTCCGGCCAGATTCCCCTCAACTACTCCAATTCCAATTTCTTTGTATTTAGAAGAAAGAAGATTTTCTTTATGTGAAGCAGAATTCATCCAAGCTTCAACCGCGGATGATGCCGAAGAAAAATCCCTGGCCAAATTTTCCCCGGCATATCTATATTTATAGCCGAAGTTGGTAAAAAAGACCCAAGGCTGCGTCCCATCGGGAGCAACATGGGCCCAATAGCCTTTATTTAACATATCGGCTCCTTTAGCCTGAGCCGCCTGGGAAAGTGTTGGGTTAAGGCTTAATGAGGAAAGCCCCGCCTGAATTCTTTTTTCATTGGTAAGGGCTACTACCTCATCAGGCGAGATATTTGCCGCAAATCCTAAAATCTTCGGAGCAAAACGGGGGACAAAAGAAATAATAAGCTGGTAAAAAATAAAAGCAAAGGTAATTAAAGTTAAGCTTGAATTATGCAGAAGCTTAGCCTTTTGGTTATTGGACTCGCGGGGGATTATTAGATGGGCAATTCTATGGATAAATTTCATCCACTAATCTTAAC
>JAPLZT010000004.1 GCA_026394855.1 Candidatus Woesebacteria bacterium | reverse complement strand
TTTTGTGGACGATTCCTTTCTCAAACATCCAATCATCAATAATCTTTTCTGAAAAAGAGTCGCACTCGTGTCCATCTTTAGCAATATGTCTATTTGCAAACATAACTGGATTTGGATCAAAACCAGCTATTTTAATAGCATTATTCCAAGTACCAAAACGTGCACGGATAGCATGATAATTACCAAATTCTCTTTTACAGGGAATTCTTTTATTGACCTGAGCAAAGTTCTTTATCCTAAATATAAGTAAAGCAGCTGGAATAATTTGGGCTTTATTTTGACATGTCTCTGAGCAAAACTTTTTTCCATGACCCTTAAAACTTATTTTACAATATCCACATGTTTTTATGACAGCAGGGCGCTTAACATATTTCGAATTGTTAACAATTGCTGCACAGCTGGTTGAACAATAACATTCTTTTATCTTTTTGAGTTCCGACGGTTTTCGAATAAAAGTTTTATGGCAACCAACTCTTGAACAGGAACAGATTATTTGTTTCCTTCTAAGATGCCATAAGCACTCTTGAGAGCAAAATACATCCCAACCATTTTTCTCATTTTCATGAATACGCTTAAGATCTCTATAAACTGGTTTCTTGCAATATTTGCAGCTGAAGTATCTGCCGGGCATTAATTAATTAAATACCGAAGTAAAAACGAAGTCAATATCCTCTTTTCGTATTTTATAAGGTATGTCAGGGTGACTGGGCTCGAACCAGCGAACCTCTGCTACCCCATAGCAGCGCTCTACCAACTGAGCTACACCCTGTGAACAACTTGTATTTTAGCAGATCTAATTACCTCTTAGGAGATTGCTTCTGACGACGGCTCTTTCCGCCCATTCCCACCATTCTTCTTTGTCTGATTCTTGAGTCTCTTGTTAAAAGACCAAACTTTCGAAGTTCCTTTTTATATTTCTCTTCTGAAACCTTAACCAATGCCTTTGCAATTCCATTAACTACGGCATCAAGTTGACCCTGTTTTCCACCGCCGACAACCTTTGCGCTAAAGTAGTATTTCTCTGAGGTTTCGGTAACTTCAAAAGGCTTTTTCCAGACACTCTCTGAGATTTTCCCAGGAAAATACTTTTCGGCTGAAATTCCATTTACGGTATTTTCTCCCTTTCCATGAAACACTCTCACCCTTGCAGATGATTCTTTTCTTTTACCCCCTGCGTACGAATAATTTATTTTTGCCATTTATCTTGATATGGATTTTCGTCTCCTACAACTATCTTAAGTCTTGTTAACCTATCTTTCTTCAACCTGTTGTCAGGAAGCATTCCGTTAATTGCATGTTTAATTATCTCTTCCGGCTTCTCCTTACTCATTTTAGCAAAGCTTACTTCTTTAAACCCTCCGGGGTAGCCGGAATGGCTTCTATACACCTTTTGTGTTTTCTTTTTTCCGGTTAATTCAATCTTTTCCGCGTTTATAACTACAACATAATCTCCGGAATCCATGTGAGGTGAATAGGTTGCCTTTCCTTTTCCCGTAAGAAGTTGGGCAACCTTAGACGACAACCTTCCCAAAATTTCTCCCTTGGCATCAACTAAATTCCAGTTTCTTATAACTTCTTTTTGAGTCGGGTGGTACGTTTTCATTTTTGTTTTTTAGCTACAACCTTCTTTTCTTCTTTCTTTACTTCTTTTACCTCATCGACCCATTCAAGTCTTGCCATTTGAGCATTATCTCCTTTTCTTGAAGGAAGAAGAATAATTCTTGTATAACCACTATTTCTACTCGAAAAAGAGGGAGCCAAAGTATTAACTAACCTTTCGGCAGTATCTCTATCATTACCCAAAAAAGCCAGTACCCTTCTTCTTGAATCCAGCGTACCTTTTTTGGCTAAAGTGACTATCTTATCAATCTGACCGATAATGGCTTTTGCCTTTGCTTTTGTCGTTACAACTTTTCCACTGACAACAACGGCCCGCACTAGTGACTTCAAAAGAGCTTCCCTTCCCTTTTTGCCCCGGGAAAGTTTTTTTCCGAAAACCATCTTCCTCATTTTAGATTACCTCCCAAGTTACGCCTTTTTGACCAAGAGCGGCCTTAATTATTTTAAGCGATTTTTCTCCAAGGTTTCTTACCTTAGCCAAATCTTCTTTCTTGGCTCCATATAACTGCTCAACTGTTTCGTAACCTGCTTTAGATAATGCATTGGCGACTCTTGTTGGAAGGCCGATTTCTTCAACGGAAAGCTTTCCCGTCATTCCTAAACTGGTATCAACAACTTTCTCTTCTTTGGCAACTACTTTTGGATTAACAATTTGATTAAGATGGGACATAAGTATTTTTGCTCCGGAAACCAGTGCCTCTTTTGGGTCAACCGTTCCGTCAGTCCAAATCTCAAAATTTAATTTGTCATAGTTTGTAAGTCTTCCAACTCGGGTTTCCTCAATTTTGTAATTAACTCTGACAATAGGCGAAAAAGAAGCGTCCAGGGCAATTAGACCTATTTCTCCGGATGATCTTTCATCTGCTGGAGAATATCCAACCCCTGCCTCAATTTCCATATCTGCCTCTAATTTTGATCCTTTGTTAATAACCGCTAGAACGAATTCAGGATTTGCTATTTTTACATTTACCCCAACTTTAATATCATTGGCTCTAACCTCTCCCGCGGTTTTAACCGACAGAGAAGCTTTAGCGGGCTTTTCTCCGGAATATGAAAATCTGACTTTTTTCAAATTAAGTAAAAATTCAACAACATCTTCTTTCATACCTTTTAGGGTAGAAAATTGATGTTTAACTCCTGCAAGTTTGACAGATGTAATTGCTGCTCCGGGAAGCGAGGTTAAAAGCACCCTTCTTAGGGCATTTCCTAACGTATCACCATACCCTCTCTCCAGAGGAGTAATCGCAAATTTTGCGTAATTTTTCTCTTTCTTTTCTTCTTTAATTTCAAATAATGGTACACTCATCTTTGTTGTCACCTCCTTTTTCAAGACTCAGGTATTTTACCTTTACCTTAAGTAAGGATCAATGGGATCCTTGGCTCAATCTAGGTTTACCTATCTTGAGTAAAACTCAACTATATCCTTCTCGCTAATTGGCTCAAGTATATCTTCACGCTTTGGATCTCTGGCAACTTTCCCCACCACAGCTTTCTTCTCAAGCCAGAGAGGTACTTTTATTTCTTCACTTTTAAGAAGTTTAGCAACTACCGGTATATTCATTCCCTTTGAATCAAGCCTAACCGTCTGACCAACTACAAGCTGATATGAAGGAATATTAACTTTTTTACCGTCAACCAAAACGTGGCCGTGAGAAACGATCTGTCTGGCTGCAGGCCTTGATGGAGCAAATCCCAAACGGAAAATTACATTATCAAGCCTTCTTTCCAATAGACCTATCAATTTTTCCCCTGTATTTCCTTTGGATTTAAGAGCCGTCTCAACATATTTTCTAAACTGTTTTTCCAAGAGGCCATATAGCCTTTTAACCTTCTGCTTTTCTCTAAGCTGCTTTCCATACTGGGAAGAACCCCTTGACCCTTTTGGGCCATGAACTCCCGGTGGGACCATAAGTCTTGTCAGTTTTAATCCTGTTCCGAAAAGATCAAAACCCTCTCTTCTTGATAATCTATCTTTAGGACCGGTATATCTTGCCATTACGCTCTTCTCCTTTTCTTTGGTCTTGGACCGTTGTGTGGAATAGGCGTAATATCGGCAATTAAAGAGATTCTAACTCCTGATGCTTTAACTGCCCTTAAAGCCGCATCGCGGCCGGGACCAGGGCCTTTAAGATAAATTTCGGCCTCTTTTACTCCATTCTCTGCTTTTATCTTATTCATAACTTTCTCGACCGCAGAGGTTGCAGCAAATGGAGTTGATTTTCTGGTTCCCTTAAAACCAACCGAACCGGAGGATCCCCAAGCCAGAACCTCACCCTTTTCATTAGTTGCTGTAACTAGGGTATTGTTAAAAGATGCCGAGATATAAATCTTTGCTAAATCCATGCTTATTTTTTAGACTCTGTCGTCTCTGCTACTTTCTTACTGCTTAAAACTTCTTTCTTAAATGCTCCTATTGTCTTTCTTTTACCTCTTTTTGTTCTGGCATTTACTCTTGTTCTTTGACCTCTAACAGGAAGATTCTTAGAGTGTCTTAACCCCCTATAGCTTCCAATTGTTTGAAGTCTGGCAATATTTGCCCTGACTTTCCTAAAAAGATCTCCTTCAGTATCATATTTTTCAAGTTCGGCTGTAATCTTTGCAACCTCATCCGGAGTTAAATCCTTCATTCTCTTTGACCTATCAACTTTCAAAGTATCGATCATTTTCCCAGCCAAAGGCCAACCGATACCCTTTACTCTTGTAAGAGCAAATTCGACCCTCCAGTTATCATTTAATTCAATTCCTGCAATTCTTGCCATATTTTTTTACGCTTATCCCTGCCTCTGTTTGTGTTTAGAATTTTTACAAATAACGTACATAACCCCACCGCGCTTCACAAACTTACAGTCTTTGCATCTTTTTTGTAATGAACTAATTACTTGCATAATTTTCAAAATTTATAACTTATCCTGCCTCTTTCCTCATCATATGGCGTCATTTCGACTTTTACCCTATCTCCCGGAAAGATTCTAATAAAATTCCTTCTTAACCTTCCTGTTAAAGTTGCCAGCACAATTCTTTTATCCTCAAGCTCAACCCTAAACATTGTATTAGGCAAAGCCTGTGTTACAACCCCGCTTATTTCAATTGTTCCAACAGTTTTTCCCATTTACCCAAAAAAGTCGGTCAATACTTTTGGCCGACCATCGACAACCGCCACAGTCTCTTCGAAAAGTGCTGATATTTTACCATCCCGTGTTGCGATTGTCCACCCGTCATTTTCCTGAACCAAATCTGAACCCCCTAAAGCATACATTACTTCAATCGCAAATGTTGCCCCTTCGGCAATTTCCGTACTCTCTTCTTTCGGCCCGGGGAGAAAACAGGGTATTTGGGGATCTTCATGAAGCTCTCTTCCCACCCCATGACCAACTAAAGCCCTAATCGGACTGTAGCCCGCCGAAATAACAGTCTTTTCAATTGCCTCTGAAATATCATATATTCTGTTCCCTACAATTGTTGCAGCTATTGCCTTCTTAAGAGCCTCTTTACCTACGGTGAGAAACTTTTCGATCTTGCTATCTACATCAACTCCCTTACTAAAAGAGCAGTCTGTATGAAAGCCTTTAAAATAAACCCCTAAATCCACACTTACAATGTCCCCTTTTTTAAATACAATCTCTTTTTTAGGAATTCCATGAACAAGTCCTGCATTTACATTGACACAGGTTGCCCAATAATAACCGGGGACTTTCTTAAAAGAGGCTTCTGCTTCCTCCTTTTCAATAAGTTCTACTGCCAGTTGT
>JAPLZT010000030.1 GCA_026394855.1 Candidatus Woesebacteria bacterium | reverse complement strand
AAAAAGAAAAGCAGGAAAAACAAACAGACTTCGTCATAAAAAGGATAAATCTGGTTGCTTCGGGGGAAGAAAAAGAATTAACCGAAAAAGAAGTTAATCCAACTGAGGTTTCTTTCGAAAGCGCAATTACAATTGATGAACTTACAAATATTATTCCCGGTCCTGATTTTCCAACTGGTGCAGCAATATATGATGCAAGTTCAAATAAGGAAGTTTACGCCACGGGGCGCGGAAGAATAGTTGTCAGGGGAATTGCTGAAATTACAGAAGGTAAAAAGGGAAGATCACAAATTGTTATATCCGAAATTCCGTATCAGGTAAATAAATCGGAACTTGTTGCCAAAATTGCGGATCTTGTGCATGAAAAAAAGATTGTCGGAATTGCGGATCTGAGGGATGAAAGCGACAAAGACGGAATGAGGGTTGTGGTTGAACTAAAAAGAGACGCTAAACCCAAAGCTGTTTTAAATAATATTTATAAACACACCAAACTTCAATCAACATTCCCTGCAAATTTTGTAGCCTTAGTTGAAGGAACTCCCCATACCTTGAACCTTAAGCAGATATTAATAGAATATGTAAAACACAGACAAAAAGTTGTTATAAGACGCACAATTTTTGAACTAACTGAAGCCAAAAAAAGAGCCCACATTTTGGAAGGATTAAAGATAGCTTTAGATAATTTGGATGCCGTAATAAAAACAATTAGAGCTTCTAAAACCCAGGAAGAGGCCAAAGAAAACTTAATCGCAAAGTTTAAATTATCCGAAATTCAGGCAACTGCAATTTTGGACATGCAATTAAGAAGATTGGCAGCATTAGAACGCGAAAAGATAGAAAAAGAGTATGCAGAAATTAAAAAATTAATAGACAAATTAACCGCGATTCTCAAAGATCCCAAAGAAGTACTGAAAATTATAAGAATCGAGCTTTTGGATATCAGGGAGAGATTTGGAGATGCCAGAAAAACAAAAATATATAAGTCCCGAATTGGAGAATTTTCCGAAGAGGATTTGGTTGCTAAAGAAGAAACTTTAATCACGGTTACCAAAACAGGCTACGTAAAAAGACTTTCGGCAACTTCCTATAGAGCCCAAAGAAGGGGAGGAAAGGGAGTAATTGGAATGACCACTAAAGAAGAGGATGAAATAAACCATCTGGTTTCGGCAACCACTCACGATACAATTCTTTTCTTTACCACCAAAGGAAAGGTATTTGGAACAAAAGCCTGGGAAATTCCGGAAAGCTCACGTCAGGCCAAAGGACAGGCATTGGTAAACTTCCTTAACCTCGACCAGAACGAAGAAGTCTGCTCAATCCTTCCTATGGGTACGGATACAACGATTAAGCATTTGATCATGGCCACATCCTTGGGAATTATTAAAAAGACCAAGCTTTCGGAATTTGAAAACTTAAGAGCATCAGGACTTATTGCCATAAGACTTCAAGATAAAGACAGTCTTGTTTCAGTTAAACCGACAACAGGAGAAGATCATATTATGCTTCTTACTCATGGAGGAAAATCAATTAGGTTTCCGGAGGCAAACGTAAGACCTATGGGAAGAGCAACAACCGGAGTAACAGGAATAAAAATGGAAAAAGAAGATAAAGTAATCGGCATGGAAGTTTTTCCGGGAAAAGAAAGAATTCCGAAAGACAAAAGAAAGAAGGTATTTAGAGATATTCTTACAATTTCAGAAAGAGGACTCGGCAAAAGAACTCCGATACATCTTTTCCCTGTTCAAAAAAGAGCAGGAAAAGGAGTTAAGTGTTCGATAGTTTCACCAAAAACCGGACTTTTGGCCTGTGCAGAAATGGTTACGGAAAAATTTGACGAAGTAATTATTACTTCGAGAGCTGGTCAGGTAATTAAACTTCCATTAAGAAATATTCCTGAATTAGGACGAGCAACACAGGGAGTTATCTTAATGCGATTTGCAGAAAAATCAGATTCCGTCGCCGCTGCCGCAGTACTTGAAATAAACGGGGGAGAAGAGGAAGAAGAAAAAGAGTAGAATAAATTATGTGCACCAGAGAATGTCTGAAAAATATTTTAATCGCAGCTGTCTCAATTTTTCTTCTTTTCTTTCTTTTTTTTAAATTCGGTCCGAAGATTCCTCTCTCTATTATTTCTCAACAAAAAGGCGAGCCGTTGATTGTAATAGGTGAAGGAAAGGTTTCGGTTACCCCTGATATTGCCAAAATAACTCTAGGGATTCAAGAAAACGGGCAGATCCTGAAACAAGTTCAGGATGAGGTCAACAAAAAATCAAAAACCTTAGTTGATTCTCTTAAAAAACTTGGGGTAGGGGAAAAGGACATAAAAACTGTCTCATATAATGTTTACCCGCAGTACGATTACACCATTCCAAATTCAAAAATAACCGGGTATCAGGTATCCACAAGCTATGAAGTAACCGTCAGAGATTTTGATAAAGTAAACGATGTTTTGGTTGAGGCAACCACGGCAGGCGCAAATACCTCTGGCGGAATTGCCTTTGAAATTAATGACGAAACCAAAGCCAAAAAACTCCAGGAGGCAAGAGAAGAAGCTGTAAGTAAGGCCAAAGAAAAAGCCCAGGGACTTGCAAAAGCGGCAGGAATTTCCTTAGGTAAAATTATCAATATTTCAGAATCTCAAGGGGGAGACATAAGACCAATAATGTATGCAAAAGAGGCTGTTGGCTTAGGGGGAGGCGCTCCCACTCCTGCGGATGTCCAGCCCGGGGAAACGGAACTATCCATAACAGTTTCTCTTTATTACGAAATCCGTTAGTTTAGAAATTTCTTGAAGTCCTCAAAATATGGATAATTGTGGTCGGATCTTTCTTTCTTAATAACTTTTATTTTTGGATTTACATCGTTCACAAATTTTTTTACGTTTTCATAGCTGCCAAGTGGATCTTTTGTATTTTGATAAACAATAATGTCTCTCGAATTAAAATCGGATAGGGAAGTGGTAAAGAGTTTTTTTCTCTCTTCTGAAACCGATGGAATTCCGCAAAGGATAATCTTTTCTATTTTATTGGGAAGAGCCTTAAGTAAATACATTGTAACCATCGTTCCTACGGATTTTGCAATTATATTTACTTTTTCCTCCCCAATCTCCTTAATAATATTTATTAGTTCATCATTTACACTTATGTTAGATTTACCGTTTTTCCAATGAAGCCAATTGTGAACAATCGTTTCCGTATTTAAATTTTTTGCAACCTCTTCCGCCCAATCTTTATTGTGTATAGAAAACCCCGGAAGAATAATTGTTTTCATTATGCATAGATTATATAACAAGCCGCTCCTTGACAGAAAACTTAAATTTATGTAGATTAACTGTATATATCAAGA
>JAPLZT010000002.1 GCA_026394855.1 Candidatus Woesebacteria bacterium | reverse complement strand
TGTCATCGGGTTAACGTTTTTTATTTTTGGGAGTCTTCTTGTCGGTTATATTGTTTTTTTGAGAATAGAAATTAAAGCTTCGGTTAAAAGAACCGAGGAATTAAAAAGTTCAATTACAAATCTTAAATTAACCGAACAGAGTTTATATCTTTTAAAGGAAAGAGTGGGTAAAATTAAGAGCCTTCTGGCTCAAAAAACTCAGGAACAATCGTTGACAAGTTCAAGCGGCATACTTTTAAACCATCCGGGAGTCACCTTAATTCAGGCTACGGTTTCACAAGATAAAATAAGTATATCTGCCGACTCTCAAAAAATAGCCGATCTTAACAGTTTTTTTGAAAGCATTCTCCCTGATAATAATTATAAAAATATTGGATTAACATCTTTTTCGTATAATCTCAAAACAGGTTATATTTTTAGTTTGGATCTTTACATGAAATGATGCTTTACTTAAAATGACAAATATTCCATTCAGCTTAAAAATTGCAGCCAAACCGCTTTTGATATTGGCTTTATTAGTATCACTTTCTTTAATTGGTCTTTCGAGGGCATTTTATGAAATAGGAAGTTTGAAAGAAGAACAGACACAGGCAAGTAAAAATGAAAATATTTTGAAATCAAAACTTGACATTCTTTCTACAAACGAGGCAAATGTGGAAACGAACACAAATTTTGCGGTATCTTTTCTTCCCGGAGAAAATCCGGCACTTTCGGTTCTTTATCAATTAAGGGGAAACGCTGTAGGGAACGGACTTCTTCTTTCGAATCTTAATGTTGGATCTGAAGTGAAAGATGAAAACGGTTTTATGACGGTTTCTTTCTCCTTTGATCTTCAGGGATCTTTACAGCAGATTTTAGATTTTGTAAATTTAATCAAAAATATTGCTCCCAATATTTGGATAGAAAAAACAGAACTGAATTTTGCCGGAGATAGGCTGCAGGCCAGCATTAACACAAAGTCTTATTGGTCCCCCTTTCCTACAAAAATACCGGCTCTGACGGAACCGATCATCTCTTTAAATAGTGCTGAAAAAGAAATTCTTACTAAAGTAAGTAGCTTTAACCAGCCTTCTTTTGTAATTTTGATTCCGACAGCGCCCCGTGAGAATACAAATCCCTTTGGAGAATAATTATTCGGCTAAATTAACAGAAACACCTTTTTTTTCAAGCGTAGCCTTTACCCTTAAAATATTTCTTATAGCCTTAATTGTAGTCCCGCCCTTTCCTATGACAATTCCGGCATTTTCTTCCGGTTCGACTTTAATAAAAAGTCTGACGAATTCTCCGTCAACCTCTTCGGTTACATAAAATCCGCCTTCGCCTAAAATTCCGGTTAAAATATATTCAAGAAGTTCCTTCATTTTAGTATTTTCTCTACTGCGGGTGTTATTTTAGCCCCAACCTTAACCCACTTATCCAATATTTTCTTATCAACTTTTAAGGTTTTTTTAGAAGGATGCCAGTAGCCTACTATATCGAGGACTTTTCCCTTGGTGCTTTTTCTTTCGTCAATTGCAACAATTCGATAGAAAGGATTATTTCTGACTCCGCCCCGGGATAATCTGATTTTAACCATACTGAGGTATTTTAGCCTGATTTTAGAGAAAAGACAATGCTTTCTTAGCCGCTTCCTGTTCTGCCTGACCTTTACTCTTGCCCGTTCCTTCTCCCATTACCTTATCTTGGACCTTAACCTGAATAACAAAATCCCTGTTATGATCGGGACCGGTCTCTTTAAGAACTTTGTATTTTGGCGCGGGGAGTCCTTTTGCCTGAATATACTCCTGAAACCTGCTTTTGGGATCCTTTAAAGGTTTTAACACCTTATTCGGAATTTCGGCAACCAAGTTTTCTTTAATAAATTCTTCTACCTTCCCGATCCCCTGATCAAGATATAAAGCTCCGATAATAGCCTCAACCGTGTCAGCCAAAAGCGATGGGTTTTCCCTTCCTCCCCCATCCTCCTCCCCCTTGGAAAGATGAATAAATTCTCCAATACCAATTTTTTTGGCGATTTCGGCCAGGTTTTGGGTATTAACCAAATTTGATCTTAGGGCGGTTAAATAACCTTCCTGTTTATCGGGAAAAGATTTGTATAAAGCTTCGGTAATCACAAATTCCAAAACAGCATCCCCCAGAAACTCCAGCCTTTCGTTGGACTCTTTTATACTTGGATGTTCATTCAAGCAGGATTTATGAGTTAAGGCAATTTCCAAAAGCTCTTTGTTAACAAAGTCAATCATTTTTGTATATAGTGCCTAAAACGCCATTAATAAAAGAGGCTGAATTGTCGCTTCCGAATTCTTTGGCCAGTTCCACCGCTTCATCAATTACAACCTTTGGTGGGGCATCTTTATTTTCCAGTTCATATACGGCCAGTCTTAAAATGGCCAGATCAATCCTATTCAGTTTATCAATGGGCCAGTCAGGAGCCGATCCTGCAATCTTTTTATCCAGTCTTTTTCTATTTCTAAAGATTTTAACTACAATATCGTCTCTTCTTTCCTGTTTAAAATATGTTTCTGCAAATAGAGCTTTTACTATCTCTCTTCTTTTTTGATGTCTTGGGTCGTGTGCAGTTTTCATTTACTCTTGTAGGATTTGCCGCAGGAAGGACAATCGCGGTGCGGAAACATTAATTTTTTGCAATGCGGACATCGAATTAAATTTGCAAGCTTAAGCTTAAAAGATGCGTTTCTTCTGATATTGCTTCTGCTTCTTGTATGTTTTTTCTTTGGAACGGGTGTCATATAGCTGTTATTTTAGCTTAAATCCCCCACTCCATGCAAGAAGGAAGTCTAAAAGGTATAATACGCACCATGTATGAAAGAAACCGTTGTCTTGAATCGGGCTGCAGAGGTTTATGCTGTGAAGATACGACCATATATGATTCGG
>JAPLZT010000138.1 GCA_026394855.1 Candidatus Woesebacteria bacterium | reverse complement strand
TGTATATATTCAGAATAAACCGAAATATATACGAATGTCAATTAGGGTTCACAGATACAGCCACATTTATTCCGAAAATTGCTTCTCGGAGTCGCAACAATTTTACGACTTAATTCTTGTCGCTGGTGTCACCTTCGTTCGATACAATCGAACTTCGGGTGCCCCCAACTTCACTAACTTGACGGATTGCGCTTCATTAAGGTTATTGCGCGTTCCCACTAAGCGAGCGGTTTTTCCGCACTTAGCGAGCCGTAATGTTTATTCATCCCCGCTCTTAACTTAGTAATATAACTAAGTTCGGAGGGGGTAAGTTTTCTCTTATCTTGTCTACCTTTTACAATCAAGCCTATTTCTTCAAATACGGCAAACGACAAGGCTTTAATGCCAAGAAGTTTGTGTTTATGAAAGAAAGGAATAACCACCTTATAAATGTCGTCTCTTTTGGAAACTTCAAATACATAGGCTGGCAATTTTCCTTTTACGTTTGATTTTTGATAGACACTCCCAACTTTAAAAAACTTTCTTACTTCTTCTAAAAGAGGTTTATTCCCTATTGCTTGAGCTATAAAAAACCGAAGTTCTATTCGATTATCTTTTCTCAAACAAACTAAGAAACAACCTTCTCCTTCTGTAAGTCCGTTTATGTAATCAGGAGTTATCATTACGTTTTTCCCTTCAGTACTTTATATTTAAGATTACCAAATATAATCCGAAATAGTCAAGTACCTACTATGGTAAAGCTGACTTCCTCACAGGCAATTACCTTCTTCCTGTAAGGATCTCCATGGGTCATCATATTTTCTATTCCAGACATGAATGGCAAACTTTTTTTCTAGGAGACTTCCTTCTGACCGCCCAACAGAAGTCGCCTAAGTTTACAAATACCATCCCTGCCCTTCGCCTCAAGCCCTCTGCCCCGCAGATTACTCTGCCAGGACTGCTTTATTTTTTTAGCTACTAGGTAGGATTTTAACCTACTAGAAAATATAACTGCCACGCGCGATTAAAATCGGCGGTGTGTACAAAACCTGAGAACGTATTCACCGCAGCATTGCTGATCTGCGATTACTACCAATTCCACGTTCATGAGGGCGAGTTGCAGCCCTCAATCCCCACTGAGAAGCCGTTTGATGGGATTAGCTCCGCGTTACCGCTTGGCAACCCATTGTCGGCTCCATTGTAGTATGTGTGTTGCCCCGGATATAAGGGCCATGCTGACCTGACGTCGTCCCCGCTTCCTTCTAATAAAAAATTAGAAAGTCTCCTGAGAATATTTAACTCAGAACGGGGGTTGCGCTCGTTACCCCACTGAAGGGAACATCCCCAAATAATAAAATTTAGACTATACCTTCATCCTACTTTAAGTAGGAGCTGGCGTATTAGGTTTTACTGAAAACCTTCGTCCCGTTAGATAAAATATCTATTGGGACAAGTCGTTACAGGGTCAAAGAAACTAAAAGTTTCTCGACTTCCCTCGGTATTGCTCTCATTATAAGAGGTTCCACCGATATGAGCCAGATTTCTCACTCCAAATTGCTTCGGAGGGTCGCAGTGATGTTTTGTCTACGACACGAGCTGACGACGGCCATGCAACACCTGTGCTACCTTTCTCTATTTCTAAAGAATCGTCTCTCATTTCTGAAAAACTAATAAGTAGCATTTCAAACCCGGGTAAGGTCTTTCGTTTCGTCTCGAATTAAACCACATGCTCCACTGGTTGTGCAGGTTCCCGTCAATTCCTTTGAGTTTTAAACTTGCGTTCGTACTCCCCAGGCGGCTCGCTTAACGCGTTAGCTTACGCCCCACTGGATAAATCCAGAAGGACTAGCGAGCATAGTTTACGGCTAGGACTACAGGGGTCTCTAATCCCTTTCGCTCCCCTAGCTGTCGTTCCTCAGCGTCAAAAAATCCCTAGCTTTCTGCCTTCGCCCTTGGTGTTCCTGTCGATATCAACGGATTTCACCCCTACACCGACAGTTCCGAAAGCTCCGAAATTGTTCAATTCCCGCAGTATTACACCCCTGCCCAAAGTTGAGCTCTGGTATTTGAAGTGTAACTTACGAAAACGCCTACGAAACGCTTTACGCCCAATAAATCCGGATAACGCTTGCACCCTCTGTATTACCGCGGCTGCTGGCACAGAGTTAGCAGGTGCTTATTCTCCAAAGTATTTACTCTTTGGCAAAAGAGGTTTACAACCCTAAGGCCTTCATCCCTCACGCGGCGTCGCGGCGTCAGACTTTCGTCCATTGCGCACGATTCCCAGTTGCTGCCACCCGTAGGTGTACAGGCCGTGTCTCAGTCCTGTTCTGGGGGGTCACGCTCTCACGCCCCCTACCCGTCGTAGCCTTGGTAGGCCATTACCCCACCAACTAGCTGATAGGAAGTAAGCTCATCCATCGGCGCACAGTTAAGTGCTTTTCTCCGAAGAGGTCATCCGGTATTAGCTACTCTTTCGAGTAGGTATTCCGAACCATTGGGTAGATTCTTACCTTGTACTCAGCCGTTCGCGACTAATCAGGTACCATATGGCACCTAACTCGTCCCACTTGCATGCTTAAGGCACACCGCCAGCGTTCATCCTGGACCAGGATCAAATCCTCAAAAAGTGACGGAAGGAAGCTAAAGACGATCTAGCTATCCGTCTGTTCGCTTCCAGTCATATCTTGAATACTTTTTTCTAAAAAAAGTATTAATCCTAACATCTTC
This sequence comes from Candidatus Woesebacteria bacterium, assembly GCA_026394855.1. Taxonomy (GTDB): domain Bacteria; phylum Patescibacteriota; class Microgenomatia; order UBA8517; family UBA8517; genus JAPLZT01. The sequence goes on along the minus strand of JAPLZT010000138.1, from coordinate 2,470 downwards.
AGATTTTAATGAGCAAATCATAAAATAAGAAGAAACAAGGAATAAGCAACATCCCTTTATTGCTTAATCCTTATCCCCTGCTTTTTAATCTGCCTGAAGTTGTTACCCCTATGGGGAAGTTAACCTCTAGAATGAAAAAAGCCGCCAGATAGCGGCTGCTTTTGGGCTAAAAAGCCATCTGTCTACCCTTTTCTCATCTGTGGAAGTATTATATATCTCTATTTTGGCAAGGTCAATGCCATCTCTCTACACCATAAGACAGAAGAACTACCTGGAAAAAACTAAACATCAAAACCCTTTTACTCAAGAGAGTCAAATGAAAAATACGAGCACGAGATTAGACATATCTTGTCGTCAGTAAAACCCCCAGGTGGCTTGCAGAAATGTTCGACGGCTTGAGTTAAACCAAGTTTATTTACTAAGAAACAAGAAACAAAATTGATCGCAACAATATCATTATTTTCCTCGTCTTTTGGCAACCTAATTGACCTGAATGGAAACATCTCTCCAGTTTCTAATATTTCAGCAGAGTTTGGAAAATATTTCCTTTTAGAGGCCAAGTCGCCCACATACTTTAATGCCGACTCTGGTTTACTGGCTATTTCATCGGTCAGTTCAATTACTCTTCTAATAGCAATTGCCTGAAGCGGTGTTGGCAACCTCTTGAAGGAAAGAAAAAAGTCTTTGCATATTCCGATTTTGTTCTTGATTTTGTCAAATTCCACCTGATCCATGTTGAAAATTAAAAGGAAGCCAATTATGGGTGAAGGGCATATTCTCTGTAATTAACAAGGTTTATAATTGCGTCTTCGGGAGCTACTATCTCAGATTTATAATTCACCCTCTCAACCGGCTCAAGATATAAATCTTCAGTATCAGCTAGGTCATTGACGGTCTTAGTTTCTCCATCGATTTGAACCTTCATTGAATGGGTTATGTCTATTGACTTTCTCGCATTTTTACCCGAGAACTCTTGCAAAAAAGATTTTGTGATATCCCGATATTCTTTAAAGTTTGGATCTTCTGATAATTTTCCAAGAGTAAAAATAAGAAAATTAATTCCCTCGTTGGTCAAAACTATATCATTTCCAGTCTTATCCTCTTTTTCAATTAAGGAATAGCCTGCAAGTCTCTGGGTAGAAAAAAAGACTCTCTTTTGATAAGGCCCGTAAAGGTACTTATAGAAGCTTGTGTTGAAAAATTTTATACCTTTTTCATACAAGACTAATTTAGTTAAAAATATGGTCTTCTGGAGATTGAGCCTATTCACGGCTAGGCCATTGGTTTCACCTATGTACGCAGTTAATAAGATAAAAAAATCATCGTTTAATTTTTCCTCAACTGTCTTTGGAAGATGTTTTTCTTCATCGAATTTAACTAATTTTAATTTGGGCAAATTTATATCCATCTATCCTCAATCTAAAACCCCTAAGTTCCACAAACTTTTCATCACTCAATTAGAGGTTACTCTGTGCAAAAGTCTGTGTCAACCTCAGGAATATAGACGGAAGATAACAGAAGAATAAAAATAAGTCAAATCCCTTTCCAAACCTTCTCAAGTATCCTCCTTACTGTTTTGTATGAAACTGGCCGGAAGTAGAGCCAACCAGAAAGATATCTTGCTCCTTTTTCTACATCAAACTTCCTATTATGCTTTTTAAGATAACTCATTTGGACTTTAATAGCTTCAAGCTCTTCATTAAATCTAAACTTTGGAAAAAGGGCATACTTAGCCCCCCATTTAACCCAACCTAGTTTCCTTTGCCTTTCTATATGGGTTTGCTCATGAAGTAAAACCGCAACATACTTTAAATCGGGGTTTTTAGAACATAATTTCTCATATGTTTCTTTGGGAAAATAGATATTTGGATAAATTGCCTGGGCAGTGTAGCTTGAGAACCATGGTAAAAATTCCCAAAATCGAGGCTTAATTTTTACATTTGAAAGCAATTTCATAACCGAAGTATAGCAAATTTCTTTCTCCCCCAAATTCCAACTTAAAAGCGTTTTGGAATTGAATTTTGTCTTTTAGGAATAAGAATAGGCTCTTCAATTGTTACAAATTTCACAGGTATATATTTCTTCACAAGTTTAAATTCTATTGGAATAAGTTTCCCAGCATGAACATCGAAACCGATTGGCACTAACGATTCCACTTCTCTGAATTCTGTTGGAACCAGTCTTTTAACTAAAATAACCTCTTTCGCAATTGGTTCAGGTCGTAATGTCTCCATCTGAAACCCATTTTACACCAAGAAATCAATTCCCTCCAAATTCCAGCCAGAAGTTATTTTAGATTTATTTCTAAGTCTTTGCTCATGGAAACACTTGAGAAGCAGGACATTACATCAAATTCAGGATCAGAAAGACGAAGCATCTCAAAAGAATCCTTTTTAATAAGCTCAAACCTCGGGTCATTCTTATATTTCTCCTTAAACATTAAGTAGGGTGTATTAAAGTCTGCGTCTCC
>JAPLZT010000103.1 GCA_026394855.1 Candidatus Woesebacteria bacterium | reverse complement strand
CGAGTCCATCCAACCTCACATGCTCAGCGGTAGAGCAGTCCCGACTAAGTCGGGGTTGGTCGATGGTTCGAGTCCATCCAACCTCACAAAAAAAACAAATTCCGATGTATAAACTTGATCCACTTCAGATGTCTGTAATTTTCTTACAACACAGGAAGGTAGTATGTCAATACCTTTTGTGCATTTGGAATAAAAAAATCATATTTGGAACTAATGTCCAGTAAGGTCTTGGGGTCAAGCAATACTCCTTGTCTTTTTTCTTCTGCCAGTTTTACATCATATTCAAAGAGCAGGGGTTCAGTGCATTTTCTAAGACTATCAATATGGTGATCCAGGATAAGGATGGGAAACTTCATAAACTGGTTAACCCCAAGAAGTCCTGAGTTTTCCAAGACTTCAAAAGGCGTCCGGTCATTCATTCCCTTGCCCCCATGGGATCTTTCAAAGTTTGTGTAATACCAGTAATCATCTGCTTCCTTCAGAAAAGATTTTTCATCAGTAATATATTCTCCCCTGGGGATAAGCCATTCGTCATCATCAATCCGGTGACTTCTTTCAATCAAGTTTTTCCTTACGTCCCAGTAGGGATTGTAAGCATAAGCTTGGGCATTAAGAATCTTAAGTAAACTGTTCCAATTGGAAAGTTTAGGGAGTGAACCACTGCAAAACTCCATTCCATTATCTTCCCCGATAACAACTCCCTGGTTTATGTTGTTAGTTATTGTCCTGATAAACTGTAAACAAAAAAGCAGGAACTTTAAACCATATTCAGAATTCAGCTCGTAGGAAAAAGCCATAAAGCGGAATCTGCTTTTGGCATCAATCAGATTCCACTCGTATTTAGGAAGAGTGTCCAAGTGAGAAGAGAAGTAATCATATACCTTAGGAGGTAAAGACTTTTTATCCAGTAAATGTTTGGTATCAAAATGCATTCTTTCAAAACAGGAAAGAGCGGTGTAATCATAAAGAGGCCGGGAGACTCCACTGGCGGTTCTTGCTTTCTCCACCTTTAATCTCTCCCGTTTGTAGATTCCTTTTAACTGGGGAAGCTTCATGGCAGCTAAAGAAGCATCAAGTGGGGAGGCAGTGTCTTTGTCTTTAAACTTCCTTTTAAGTATCCTGGATAAGCGTTGGGGTCCAACTTTTACTTTCAATTCCAGAAAGATCTCTTTGACACGATCAGTTTGAGATTGGGTTGCCTGCCGGGGGTGGTGGTGGGGTTTGGTGGAGATATCTTTTAGAGGAAAGAGTAATTTCTCTAATTGGTCCAGAGAAAAACTATTGATTAATAGATTTTGTTGGACAAGGGGTGAAATGTCTGTTTCAAAAGCATGAACCAAGTTTGAAACAGTATTGCGATGACAGCCGAAAGAAAAGGCAGTTTCCACCTTTGACCGGCCATCCACCTTTATCCGCCGGACAAGACGTAACTTGGTTAAAAGCTGACTGTCTTTTTTTAATAATTTGTAACTCATAGGCTCTTTTGTTAAACTTTGCATAAACGGTACTCCACTAGTGGTAACAACCTAGCGTACCGTTTTTTGTTTTCTCCAATCAATCCCTAAATTACCAAGTAACTGCAATACAGGAATTTTTACCGAATGCACAAAATGTATTATATGTTCTACGCAGTCTCCAAAATAAACTTCTTGACAATAGTTAAACAAAAACTTATTCTTTAATTATTATGCCAATTCTGATTATTGTCCTTCTTGTTGTTTTATTTTTGATCCTTACCGGGCTGAAAGTCATTAATCAATACGAAAGAGGAATCGTTTTAACTTTGGGTTCATATTCTTATACTTTAAGTCCGGGGCTGCGTGTGATTGTGCCGATTTTTCAAAGAGTAATAAAAGTTGATATCCGGATTT
>JAPLZT010000128.1 GCA_026394855.1 Candidatus Woesebacteria bacterium | reverse complement strand
GTGTCCTTGTGCCTTCGTGGCAAAAGAAAAAAATGCCACAAAGTCACTAAGACTCTAAGTTACACAAAGAAATATTTTTCCATGAATAATGCAGGATAGAAAGATGAAAAAAACTTTATTCTTCATTCTTTTAACCTTAATAAGAAAGATGAATACACCACCAACCTTCTAACCTTATTTTTCATCACAATAAGGTTAGAAGGTTATGTGTGTGTCGTGTGTTCTTTTCTTATTAAGGTTAAAAAAACAAAAAAAGGTTTATTCTCATTCAACACATTAACATAAGATAGTGAACATAATTAAAATGAAAATTGAAATTAATAACGCATATACAGGAAGCAACTGGGGAGAAACGGAGGTAATAAAGCAGCCGGTAGCAAGCCTTAAACATAGCACCTAAAAATAAGAATTAGCCCAATGAATGAATATAAGAGTATATTTGCATAATTTTTTTAGTGTCTTTACAGTGATTCCTCACTTCGTTCGGAATGACAACGGAATTTGAGGAATTAGGAGGATAAAGGAGTACGTTTCGCAGAGCGAAACGCACTCCTTTATCCTTCCCTTATCATAATGCTATTGTCATTCCGAACGAAGTGAGGAATCTCAAAAAAATAAATATTGCTTTAATAAGACGAACAAATTTATTACAAGAATTTTAATAATTATTTTTTTAAAAGTACTTGTGTATTATTTTTTTAGTACTTTTGCAAAGATTATTAAAAATGATAAAGGCGATAAGTTCATGCAAGAACAAGGAGCCAATTTGTAATAGACATAAAAACAATGAATGTGATTCAAAAATACATTTATTCTAATGATGCCGGCGGGAATAACCATATTTCCGTAAACCCGGTTATTATTCCGTCTATTCATAGCGATAGTACCTTTCATCATGATGATATAAATCAAACTTCAGTAGGCACGAGGTGCAATATGAATGTATTTAATTGTTTATCAAGCTATTTGCCCATTGAATCTTATGCTTTGGAGTTTATCGGAAGCCGCTATACCTATGGGGGAAATCGCTATACCTACGGAGGAAGCCGTTATACCTATGGAGGAAATCACTATACCTATGGAGGAAGCGGCTATACCCATAAAGGACGTCGCTTCCTCCATAGTTGGCGTCACGTGCGCTATAGCTCACGTGACGTGCACCATAGCGCACGTCGCGTCCTCCATAGCTCATGTGACGTGCGCTATAGTGCACGTGACGTCCTCCATAGCTCACGCAACGTGCGCTATAGTGCACGTCACGTGAGCTATGGAGGACGTGACTTACACTATAGCGCACGTCATGTGAGCTATGGAGGACGCGACGTCCTCTATAGCGGAAATAGCTTTTTTTTTGTAGAAAACCAGGTGAATAATAAAGCAATTTTTATAAACCGATAAGTAATGAAGAAAACACCTGACACCTGCAAATAAGCAATGATTTGAAGGGTGTTATTAAATAAAAACCAAAAACTAAGTAAAACTAAAAAATGAAATCATGGCACACAAAAGATCGTTGGAAGAAGCCAACATTGTTTTTCCTGTATGGATAGACAGATTAACTCATGAAGCCACAAGGCTTAAAGTTAATCCGGCTGCACTGGCAGCAATTGTTGCATTATTCGGGGATAATGCAACAGCTCACACGTGGGTGTATGTTATGCTTTCTTATGCCGATAAGAAAGGAAAGCGTACACCCGTTGTAACGGAGGAAATGAACACGCTGCATGGCAGGTTGGAAAAAATGTTTTCCGACATTTTTAACGATATTCCTGCAAGCGTTTGGAATAATGAGGATCGGTTGATATTTGACCGCAAAACAGGCGATCATGCAGCTCCGACCAAAAAAACGGAAGTAATCACCGTTGCTCCGACGGTAGAAATTGAGATTTTGGGGAACAAAGAATTAGATATTACTTTCCGTCTTCCACACGAATCATCAAAAGCTTCCATGCACCCCGAAGCTACGATGGTTGAATCCGTGTTTTCTTATGTGAATCACACTTTAGCTGAGAGCGAATTGTCAACTAAAGTGCAGAATACCAGGCCTTTAACCCCGAATGAGTGCCTGGAGACCAAACTCTTTACCAAGGCCAAATCAGATTGGAAGTTGGACACTGACCGTAAAGCGAGCGAAATATGCGGCTTTTCGCGCTACATAGATCCCAAGTACCCTCATTTGGCGGGTCCTTATGGACCTATGTGGATTATTTCGATAGCATAAGAAAAAAACTATGATCAATGAAAGTCCCTGTCGGCACAGGGGCTTTTTCTGACCCCAGGGCTTAAGGCTGGGGTAATTCAAAGGCAAATGATTATTAAGATTAGTCCTGTTTTACTGCAAAAGGTTAATAATTTTATTTTTATTGATACAAATTGTTGAATTGTTATATTGCTAAATTGTTGAAAATAAAACATTACTAAAAGAAGCAATAGAAAAAGTAAAAATTAAACAATTAAGCCATTTAGAGAATAACAGTATTACAAGCACAGGAAGCCTTACCAACTTCAGGTGGTAATGCTTCGGGAAGTTTACCAGGTGAGTTATTTATTATGAAGAAAAGACCGTACCGGCGTATCCGGTAATAAAAAAATAAATCATAAACAATTAAATAAATTAAAAACTTTTAAAAAAACAAAAACATGAAAAAATTAATTATCTTTTTAGCAGCGAATTTATTCGCAATGAGTGTTGCTTTCTCACAGGGAGCAGCTATTAACAGTACCGGAGCTTCAGCCGATAACTCAGCCGGTCTGGATATCAACTTTTCAAACAAAGGACTTTTGATGCCCCGTGTTTCTCTGACAGGTACCACTGATCAAACCACTATCATAAATCCTGCTCTTAGTTTACTTGTGTACAACACTGCCCCTGCCGGCACATCGCCCAACAATGTAGTACCAGGTTTCTATTACTGGGATGGTACTAAATGGGTGCAGAATGGAGGAACCGGCACACCAGGAACTAACCCGGGCGATATGCTATATTGGAATGGTACGTCATGGGTAGTAGTGCCTGCCGGTCAGCCGGGACAATTTTTGCAGTTTACAGTTTCAAACATACCGGCATGGACAGGAAACGCATATCCTACCCTCACTACAACAACCGCATCCTCAATAGGAGGAACCTACGCAATAAGCGGGGGCGATGTAACAAGTGATGGTGGAGTAGGATATTTAATAGAAAGAGGAAATACGGATCAAATGGCGGAATATTTAAATAAAATACTTGTTTCTAAAAATTTAAGAAATGAAATGGGATCCAAAGGAAGAATTATTTTAGATAC
>JAPLZT010000085.1 GCA_026394855.1 Candidatus Woesebacteria bacterium | reverse complement strand
TTTCAAATCCCCTCCTGGTTTAATTTGAATTAAGACTTAATATATTTTATCACTAATGATTAGAAATTCAAGCTTCACTACTTAAGCCCCCTTTCCTAGAGAGCTAGCTAAAATAAATTTGCCCCGAAAAGAACTTCAGGGCAAATTTTGGCTCCCCTGTATGACGCATTTCGCAACTGGTGCATGACGGAGGAAGCGGAGAAACTATGTCAAGAGCTGGTTATGGTTACTTAAACTGTTCCTTTACTTTAGGACGAGTAAAATAGTAAAAACTCATCAAACCTATAACTATCGGCATAATAAGAAAAACACCCATGGTATTTACCACAATGGCTAATTTTAAACCGATTAATTTGCGTCTTGATATAAAATATACGCTAATTAAATATAAGAACCCGATTATGAATGAATAAACCGAAATAGGGAATTTTATTCTCCCAATCAAAGAATTCGCAGGTGCAGAGTAATTAATAAAAGGGAATACTATTGTAAAGAATAATCCCAATAATACATAACCTATTTCTGTTGCAATAAATCCTAACATTTATCCTCCTTTATAATATTTTACCTCTAACAAAAACCCTTTGCAATATATTCTATCACAAATCCCAAAATTACAAGCAAACAAAAAGGGCTGAACGGTTAAGTCCAGCCATTAAAATTATTTACTCCTCACCAGAAAGTTCAACGAACCATTCCAATAATTCTTCCTAATACTATTCACGGCTGTAAGAAGAAGGATTTATAGGCACCGCGCGCTTGGGCGCGCTCCCGTGTCTTGTTTGCACCAGTCGCCCCGCTTGGGAGCGGGGCTCCTTTGGCGCTCGCTAGGCCGCTCGCTTCCAGTTAATGCCGTACGTGTTCAGCTCGGCTTGCGGCTGGGGCTGGGCGGCGGCAGCCCCAGCCGCAGCGTCCTCGCTTCAAGAAGTGTTGATACTTAAAAAATATCAGTTTTTAAGGCGGGCTCGTCCGCTATGCCGCAATCAACAATAAAAAAACTCGGCGGTGCGGCATGCCGAGCTTCTTGTAAATAAGCTTACTGTGACGTAATTAAACTCTATGTGCTTTACAAAACAGTATTTTTTGTGATAATTTCTCAAAAAATAGGCTATTACGACTTTAGCCGCTATTTTTTAGATAGTAGTAAAAAATCGTCTTTTATGAGATTTTTTCTCAAAAAAGGCTTGACTTTTAATATTTTATAGTGTATCCTTACCTAGGATGAGAAAAAATTGTAAAGGAGGGTGTTATGTTAATCCAATTTAGTGTTAGTAATTTTTTATCTTTTAAAGATCAGGTCACTTTTAGTATGGTGGCTTCTACAATCAAAGAGCATTACGATACAAATGTATTTGAAGCCAGTAAGAAATTAAAATTATTAAAAAGTGCTGTAATTTATGGAGCTAATGCGAGCGGAAAAAGTAATTTATTCAGGGCTATGCAATTCGCTAGGAAATTTATTCTTATTTCTTCCAAAGAAACTCAGGCTACAGAAGAAATAAGAGTAACAAATTTTAAACTAAGCACAGAGACAGAGAGTAAGCCTAGTTTCTTTGAATTTGTTTTTTTACTAGAAGGCGTGCAGTATAGGTATGGATTTGAGGTAGATAGAATAGAGGTCCAGCGAGAGTGGCTTTTTTATACACCAAAAACTATAGAAGCTAAACTCTTTGACCGAGAAAAAAATAA
>JAPLZT010000005.1 GCA_026394855.1 Candidatus Woesebacteria bacterium | reverse complement strand
AGACATGAATCCCGAAGAATTGATAATCAGTTAAGAGGCCGTTCTGGTCGTCAGGGAGATCCCGGATCCAGCAGATTCTATCTTTCCTTGGAAGATGATTTAATGAGAATTTTCGGAGGGGGGCAAATAAGTTCCTTAATGGATAGACTAAAACTTCCCGAAGATCAGCCTATTGAAAATATTCTAATTTCAAAAGCAATTGAACAGGCCCAGGTAAAGGTTGAAGGATTTCATTTTGACATTAGGAAAAGATTGGTTGAATTTGATGATGTTGCCAATCAGCAAAGAGATATTATCTATAAATTAAGAAGAAAAGTTTTGGAGTTAAAGGACTTAAAAGAAGACGTTCTACAAAGAGTTAAAGATAGGCTGGCAAAGTCGGTTGACGATCAGGTCGAAATAGATACTGAAACGGTTTTAGCAAATCTTTTGGAAGTAGTTCCTTTTGATGAAATCTCAATTAAAAACATAAAAAGTCAGATATCTAACATAAAAGGGAAAGAGGAAGTAAAAGAGTTTTTATACAAGGTATTGGAAGATGTTCATAGAACAAGAGAAGGTCAGGTCGGAGCCGACATTATGCGGCAGGTAGAAAAATACGCTTATTTGGGGTCTATCGATCACCTTTGGATGGACCATATTGACCATATTGATGATTTAAGGGAAGGAGTTGAATTAAGGGCATACGGACAAAGAGATCCCTTAGTTGAATTTAAAAACGAAGCATATTCTCTTTTTGAAAACTTGGTGGATAGAATAAATGAAGAGCTTTCAAGAAGGTTATTTAGAATAGGTATCGGTGTTCCACAACCCGAAATTCCGTTATCTCAAGCAAGAGAAAATATCGACACTTCCGATATGACCGGCGTTGTTGAGCCAAAGAAAAAGATAGGCAGAAACGATCCCTGTCCTTGCGGTTCTGGAAAAAAATATAAGCACTGCCACTATCCGCAATATGGTTAAGGGGTATAATAAAGATATAGATGTTTAAATATATTTTTTCTAAACCAATTGTTTATATAATAATCCTTGTTTTTGTTGTTTTTATAATTATTCTTATTCTTTTTGGGAATGCTGCTAAAAAACAAGTTAAGAATGCTGTACCGTTACAAACTTTAACTCCATCTGCTACAATTACCCAAGATAAAGTGGAAGAATTAAAAATTGAGGATTTGGTAGTTGGGACGGGAATTGAGGCGATCAATGGAAAGACGGTAACTGTTAATTATTTAGGAACATTAACTGACGGAACCAAATTCGATAGTTCATACGATAGGGGGGCTCCTTTTTCTTTTAATCTTGGGGCAGGGGAAGTAATTGCAGGATGGGATCAGGGAGTAGTTGGTATGAAAGTTGGAGGAAAAAGAAAACTTACAGTTCCTTCATCTTTAGGATATGGTGAAACCGGTGCGGGTGAAGTAATTCCCCCAAACGCAACACTTATCTTCGAAGTCGAACTTCTTAAGGTAGAATAACTCTTAATGGCAATAAAGGCTGTAGCATTTGATTTGGCAAGAGTATTTATAAACGTTAAAAATGTTAAGTTAAATCCGGTTGAAAAAAGTCTTTCGGAAGTTTTTGATTATATGGTTGGAAATCAATCATATTGGGATTGGGCAAGGGAAAAAACAGGGTTAAGTAAAAAAGAACTTGTGAAAATTTCTTGGGATACGATAAATAAAATATATGAACTTCGGGAACCCGATATATTCGAAAAACTTCCTAAACTAAAATTTGCAACCGCTTCAAATCATGTCTCCATGATTAAAGATTGGCTTAAAGAAAAAGGGGTATATTACAAATTTTACTGTCATATTATTTCTGAAGATATTCATTTTATGAAGCCCTCTAGGCAGTTTTACGAAGTTTTAATTGAAAGATTGGGAGAAAAACCTGAAGATGTTTTATTTGTTGATGATAAAAAAGAAAATATAGAAGAAGCCAAAAGTTTTGGCCTCAAAACTCTTTTATATGATGGACAAAAGCTTCTTTCGGAAAGTATACTTGAGGCAATTAATGAAAACTAAATACAAGAAAATTATTGCTTTAGTCTTTATCATTTTGATGAGCCTCTCGATTGTTATATTTTGGGATGAAATTAAGCAACTTGAATCCTACGGGTACTTGGGAATTTTTATAATTAGTATTCTTGGAAGTGCAACCATAGTAATTCCTGCTCCGACCATTATTGCAACTTTTATAGGAGGAGGAATATTTAATCCGTTTTTGGTTGGTGTTATTTCCGCATTGGGGGCAACAATCGGGGAACTTACCGGCTATATTGCCGGTTCAAGCGGTAGAAGCATAATTAACAAAGAAGAAAAACTTGTCAGGGTTGAAGGTTGGATGAAAAAATACGGTCTTTGGACGATTTTTGTTCTTGCGGTGATTCCTAACCCTTTATTTGATCTGGCCGGAATGGTTTCGGGAGCCGGGAAAATTCCCGTTTGGAAATTCTTAATAGTAACTTTACTTGGAAAAACCATAAAATTTTTGACAATTGCCTTCATTGGAGCGGGTTCGGTTGGTGTCTTGGGATCCTTCATAAATAAATGAAACAAAAACTCTTCAGATATAAAAATGGGGAGATTTCTCTTCCTGCCTTTTTTCCGGATGCAACGCGGGGTGTAATTAAAATGTTGGATTTCAAAGATGTTGAAGAGACCAAAACCCCTGGAGTTTTAGTTAATACGTTTCATCTTTGGCAGAAACTTGATAAAAAAGTATTGGAAAAGTACGGAAATATCGGGAAATTTATGTCATGGGAAGGTGCAGTGATTTCTGACTCCGGAGGTTTTCAGATAATGTCGCAAATTAAAAAGGGGATAATAAAAGGAAAAATTAAAGATGAGGGAGTGATTTTATATCCCGGGAAAAATAAAAGACTTGTGTTTTCCCCTGAAGAATCTATCTGCTTTCAAATTAAATTGGGAACCGACATGGTAATCGTTTTGGATGATTTTACAGATCCAAAATCTTCTTACAAGGAAGCAAAAGAGTCAGTTGAAAGAACTTTGCTTTGGGCCAGAAGATCAAAAGAGGAATTTGAGAAATTAACTAAAGGAAGGAAAGAAAAACCATATCTTTTGGGAGTGGTTCAGGGTGGAGAATATTTGGATTTAAGGAAGTTGTGTACTAAAGAGCTTGTGAAAATTGGTTTTGATGGACTGGGTTGGGGAGGCTGGCCGTTTGACGAGAAAGGGAAAATAAATTTTGCCTCAGCCGAAGTTATTTCTGAAAATACTCCAAAAGGTTATTTTCTGCATGGCCTTGGAATCGGTAAACCTGAAGATATTGTGAAGTGCGTTTCTTTAGGATTTAATATCTTTGATTGCGTGATTCCGACAAGGGATGGACGCCACGGAAGACTTTTTACTTTTAATGCAGATTCAATAAATAAAATTGATATTAAAAAGAAAAACTTTTACAGTGTCTTCACTGCTGACAAAGATTCAAATTCTTTGGAAGATTCTCCAGTAAGTACTTCCTGCGACTGTTTACTTTGTAAAAAATATTCAAAAGGCTATCTTCGGCATCTTTTTAAAATCGGAGACGTAACGGCAATGAGGCTTGCTTCAATTCACAATCTTCGTTTCTATTCAATCCTGATGGAAAAATTGGGGACTTGACAAACCAAATACATAATAGTTATACTCTTGGCCACAATGGAAGAAGATCAAAATCCGCAAGAAACCCAAACTCAACCAGTTGTTGAAACTCCGCAAGAAAGTGTTTCATTTGCCCCAATTCCGGTAAAACAAAAATCAAAGAGCGGATTAAAAACTTTCTTAGGTATTTTTATTCTAATTATTTTTGTTGTTGGAGGATTTTTAATTTTCAAAGACAACGGTCAGAAATCTTCCGAGCCAACAGCAACGCCTGAAGTAAGCGGTGAATCTGTAGTTGTTTCTTCTCCTACGCCAACTCCGGAACCAGTTGATAAAACTAAGGTTGTAATTTCGATTGAAAATGGAACAGGTATTGTTGGAGAAGCGGCATACATAAGAGATATTCTTAAAAGCGCGGGGTACTCAATTTTTAAGGTAGGAAATGCAACAACGACTGACAACGTAACAACAACCGTTACTTTTTCAAGTTCTTTGGCAGAAAGCGTTAAGACGGAGATAACAACGAAACTTAATGATATATATAAAGAAGTAACTGTCGCAAACTCATCTACTCAAACAGATGATGTTTTAATTGTTACCGGCCTTCGCAAAGGGGCAACCGCAAAACCATCTGCATCTCCTTCCGCAAGTCCGTCAACCAGTCCTTCTCCTTCACCGACGGCTACACCTTAAGTTTGTAACTTCTGACTATTTTTCTTCCGCTATTTAAATATATCGTTATCACGAATTTTGCATTTGAAATTCCCGAGTCATATCTGCAAGCTCCTTTAGAACAGCTTCCAAAAATAATATCCCTTGTTGCAGATCCTACCCCCGTATCAGTTATTGATCCGGATGCGCCCTGAGTAGTTCCTTTAGTTTGGTAGCTTAAGAAATAATCCACTTTGTAAGCTGCTTGAAGAGTATTAAGTGTGACTATTATTCCTAATCTATCGCCTCTAAATTTTACGGATGAAGTTACTCCCGATGAGGTTGATGTGGTTACTCCTGTCGCCTTTCTTAAAAATGGAAGGAGTTTTTTGGCAGAAACTGAGGATGCGGTAAGAGTAATTAATACAAGTACAAAAGTAAAAATGTATAAAGTCTTTTTCATAGTACTTATTCATGATATATTTAAAGTTAACAAATCTCAAATATTAAATGAGTAAAAAGGTAATTATCTTAATAAGTGTATTTGTTTTACTTCTTGCTGCAGGCGGCGGGTATTTGATTGTCAGCTCAAAGAATAAATCGGGTTCTATTTCAACTCCGGTTGGCGAAAATTTAACTTCTAAAGAAATAGCATCGGCGGATCTTGATTATAGCGATGCATCGGGTTTTTCTTTTAAATATCCAAAGTCATTAAGAGTTGAAGACGTTACTCCATCAGATGATTCTTACTACAGCAAGGTAAGTCTTACAAAATCAGGAGGAAAATTGACGATTACCGTAAAAGATGAAACTGCAAAAACAGTTGATGAATTTCTTTTGTCAGATGATTATTACAAAAATGCTACTCTTTCCGGTGCAACCACTTTGGCCGGAATGCCTGCTAGGCAGTACTCTCTTGATGGGAAATTAATAACGATTGCCTTAAAAGACGGAATTCTTTATCAGGTTGAAGGAGATAAAGATGCCGGGTTTTGGGAAGATACTCAGGGGGTTGTGGTTTCAACATTTAGTTTTGGTTTGAAAAGTTCCGGTAGTGCCTCATCCGACGAGAGCAATACTACTTATGAAGCTGAGGAAGTTGTTGAATAGAAGATTATGTTTAATTTAAACTTAGGGAAATTTTCTTTCTCTCCTTCCTATATTCAAGTTGGAGCAATTCTTTTACTTTTGTTTATTTTGGTTTTGTCGCTGGCACAGCTAAGAAGACATTTTGTTGACTGGTCCTTTAAGGGGGCCGTATTTGGTATATTTTTTGGATTTCTTCTTGCTTTAATTTTGGAAGGATTTTTAATAATCGGCGGAAAAACCGTAATTACTCAGGTTTTAGGCTGGAAGAACGCACCTAAACCCGTTGCAAATTTATTGGAAATTGGGAGAGATAAGCTAATTCAGGTTTTGGGTGAGCAGGTTGAAATAAGGGTTTCTGATGCGGTTTCCAAACTAAATCCGACATTTAGTGACGGAGTTACTTTTTTTCAAAGTTTAAATCCAACCGAGGCTCAAAAGCTCAAAAACTTCATCTGCAAACCGTAATTTTGATATACTTGACGCATGCAGGACTTAAAAGAAAGGGTAAATGATCTTTTTGCAAGACTTCAGAAAGTAAAAGAAGCTTTTAATCTAATTGAGAAAAATAAAAAAGTAGAGATTTTAGAGGCTGAATCATCAGATCCTAACTTATGGAGCAATCAGGATAATGCTAAGAAGGTACTACGGGAACTTTCTGATTTAAAAAAAGAACTATCTGAAGTTGATGATTTAACCGGCACAATTTCTACTTTAAAAGAGCTTTCTGATGAAAGTGCCATAACGCCTGATTTGGAAAAAGAAATTGTGAATGTAGAGAAAAAACTTCATGAGTTTGAACTTAAATCTTTTCTTTCGGGGCAGTATGATACTAAATGCGCAATTGTAGGTATTTTCGCGGGCCAGGGCGGAACCGAAGCCATGGATTGGACAAGTATGCTTCTAAGGATGTACTTAAGATTTTGTGAAAGACGAGGTTGGACTACACAAATTTTAGATTCAACTGATGGGGAAGAGGCAGGAATTAAAAGCATAACTTTCAAAGTAGAAGGACTTTACGCCTATGGATATCTTAAAGGAGAAGCCGGAACTCATAGACTTGTTAGACAATCTCCTTTTAATGCAGATAAATTAAGACAAACTTCATTTGCCTTGGTTGAGGATCTCCCCGAACTTGGGGATACCGATCTTCCTGATATTGAAATTAAAGAGGAAGATTTGGAATGGGGATTTTTCAGGTCTTCCTCAAAAGGGGGACAAAATGTTCAGAAAGTTTCAACTGCGGTAAGACTAATTCATAAGCCAACCGGGATTGCGGTAACTGCGCAAAACGAAAGATTTCAAGCGCAGAATAGAAAAATTGCGCTAGATCTTTTGAGAGGTAAACTTTGGCTACTTAAAAAAGTAGAAGAAGAAAATACAAGAAAAGGAATAAAGGGAGATTACAGGCCTGCTTCATGGGGAACACAGATAAGATCATATGTGCTTCATCCTTACAAAATGGTCAAGGATTTAAGAACCCAAGTGGAAACCGGAAATCCGGATGCGGTACTTAATGGCGAGATAGACGAGTTTATCGAGGCAGAACTTAAACTCTAAAACTATTGACATGGTTGTACAATGTTGTACAATTGAAGCATGAGCAACTTAATTACAGTTAATGCAAGTGACGCAAGAAACGATTTTTTTGGTCTTCTCGATAAAGTCTATTTTGAGAACAAAAGTTTCTTAATTAAGAAAGCAGGTCTTCCTATTGCCAGACTGGGCAAGTTTGATGAAGAAGAAAAGGTTGATATTATGAAATTTGCCGGCATGTGGGAAAATATTGATTCCGAAAAGATTAAAAAATATATTTATGAGGGTAGGAAAGATAAAGGAAAATTAAAAAGAAAACTTCCTGATCTTAATTAATGTATTTAATAGATTCCGACTGCATTATCGACTTCATAAAGGGAGATTTGGGTATTGCTCAAACTATAAAACTACTATCCAAAGAAGGAATTTCAACCAGCGTTATATGTGTTAGTGAGATTCTTGAGGGGCTCTACTATAGCGGACACGCTAAGGATATTAAGATTAAATATTTCTCCAAATTTCTAGAAAGCGTCAAGGTTTTTGATGTTGATATGGCTATTTCTAATCAGTTTGCAAAACTTAGGGGAGACCTTCGCTTAAAAGGTAAGTTGATAGACAATTTTGATCTACTTATAGCCTCAACTTGTATAGTAAATGGTCTTACCCTAATAACAGGAAACGTAAAGCATTTTGAAAGGATTAAGAACCTGAAAATATATGAAGGTGAATAGTCCTTGCCAGATTTTTGACTAATGTGTTATAGTGACTTTGACATGGATACACAACCTCAGCCTCAAGTACAAAATCCGGTCAGTCCCATTAAGAAATTTTGGCCTTATATTCTAGGATCGTTTTTGATTGTTTTGATTGGAGTCGGAACCGGTTGGTTATTAACTAAGAATAGAGGTTTATCCGCAGTTGCTCCCGGAGCCAAAAATACCGCCAAAGTTGCGGGAATCGAAGATACGGCAACGTTTAAAGATAGTGCAGAGGGTTTACTTGAAGAAGGTGGAATAAGCGGTGAAGGTCAGTATCATTTAACAAGATCCGGAGGAGTATCCCAAACAGTGTACCTTACTTCAACTTCTGTTGATTTAAGTGCCTTTGTCGGTAAAAAAGTAAAAGTTTGGGGTCAAACTCTCTCTGCCCGCAAGGCAGGCTGGTTAATGGATGTCGGTAAAGTTCAAGTAGTTGAATAATATGACAAAACCAGATGTTAAAAAATTAAGAAAGCAGGTAGTAAATTTTGGTATGTTGTCCGATGCAATTGATACCATTTTGGTTGGTGTTCAAAAGATGTTTGATGAACTTCGTGCCGAAATTAAAAAAGGGTTCGAAAATACTGATAACAAAATAAATTTTATTCACTCAGACTTGCATCATCAAATCACAGATTTAAAATACGACACACCTTCATTGAAAGATTTTGAGAGCATCAAAAAACGAGTTGACCTCTTTCACCCAGTTTCATAATTTCTCTTAATCTGCTAACCTTATCTTGCATGATTAAGTTCAATAAAGTTACTAAAACGTATGGTGATGTAACTGCTTTGAAGGACGTTTCATTTGAGGTTAAAGACGGGGAATTTGTGTTTTTAATGGGACCTTCCGGAGCCGGTAAAACTACAATTTTAAAACTAATATTAGCGGAAATTTCTCCTGATAGTGGTGAAATACATTTTGGAACAGCGGATGTTATTAAAGTTTCTCAAAAGGATCTTCCTAAATTAAGGCAGAGGATCGGTTGTGTTTTTCAGGATTTTAAACTTCTTAATGAACGCACAGCTTACGAAAATATTGAAATTGCCTTAGCTGTACTTGGTGTGCCTGAAGCTAAATGGAAAGAAAGAGTGGATAAAGTTTTAAAGATGGTGGGACTCTCGGATAGAAAGAATCTTTTTCCTTCTCAGCTTTCGGGCGGAGAAATTCAAAGAGTATCTTTGGCAAGAGCACTGGTTGTTAATCCCGATTTAATACTTGCGGATGAGCCTACCGGCAATCTTGATTGGGAGAAGGCAGATGAAATAATGGAACTTTTAGAAAAGGTAAATGCGGAAGGTAAAACCATAATTGTAGCAACACACAATGAAGAAATAGTTGCAAAATTAAAAAAGAGAGTAATAAAGCTTGCTAGTGGTAAAATAATTAAAGAATGAGCTATCACACAAAATCTGCCCTAACTTCAATAAAAAGATTTCCTTTTCAGGCTCTTGCTGCAATATTTCTCTTAACTGTAACTTTTTTGGTTGTTACCATTCTTTCGGTTGTAACATATTCATCAAGCAAGGTAATTGCCTATTTTGAGACAAGGCCTCAGGTAATTGTCTTTTTAAAAGATAGTGTTACAACCGAGACTATTTCCGCTCTTCAGCACAAGCTTCAAAATGATGTAAGGATTAAGGAGGTTAAGTATGTTTCCAAAGAAGAAGCTCTTTCCATTTATAAAGATGCAACCGTTGATAATCCTTTATTGGGGGAACTTGTCAACCCGTCCATTTTTCCTGCAAGCTTGGAATTTTCCTTGAGCGACTTATCCCGCGCCCAAGGAGTAATTGATGAAGTCAAAACTGAAGCAATTGTTGATTCGGTAGGCTTTACCGCAAGTTTGGGGGGAGAAAAATCTCTGGGGGATGTTGTCGAACGACTAAGAAAGATAACCTTATATCTTAAGCTGGGTGGAGGATTTTTCGCACTTCTTTTAGTTGGAACTTCGTTTCTGGTTTTGGTTGTGACCCTTGGAATGAGAATTGCTTCAAGGAAAGAAGAAGTTGAAATACTTAATCTTATCGGAGCTAAAAAAAGTTTTATTAAAAAACCGATTGTCATAGAGTCCATAATCTATGTAGTTTTCGGAGTTACACTAGGCTGGTTAATTACCCTAATTGCGATTTTATATGTTGCTCCGTCTGCGATTAACTACTTTGGTGAAATTTCAATCCTTCCCCGCGATCCTTTAATGTTCTTCTCCCTTTTTGGAATTATTCTTTTAGGTGAGGTAGTAACGGGAATTTTGTTGGCTACCCTTGGAAGTAATTTGGCTCTTTCCAGGGCAGGCCGCAAAAAATGAAAACTTTAGGAAAAATATTATTCATTCTTTTTCTAGCCGGTTTGTTTGTCCCCAAAGTTTTTAGTCAAACCTGCGAAAATGTCGGGGATTGCGAAAAATTAATCGGAGAATATCAAAGTCAAATTACAAAACTGCAAGGTCAGGCAAATACTCTTTCGAATCAAATTTCTCAGTTTAATGCCCAAATTATTCTAACCTCTTTAAAGATAAAGCAGACCGAAGAAAAGATTGCACTACTTGGAGGAAGAATAAACCAATTAGAAATATCTTTAGATGATTTAACTAAAGCTTTTGCTTCCCGGGCAGTTGAAACATATAGATTGGCAAGAAGCGGAAGTACTATGTTTTTGCTTATAACCTCCAGTAATTTAAATGAGGTTGTTTCCAGATTTCATTATCTGCAGTTGGTTCAGGAAGAAGACGGCAACTTTCTTCAAAGGTTGCAGACTGCGCAAGTAACCTACAAAAATCAAAAGAGCGATCAGGAAGAACTTCAAACCGAACTAGCAAAACAAAAAGCAAATTTAGATAGCCAGAAAAAAGCAAAAGCATTGCTTCTTACTGCTACTAAAAACGATGAGAGAAGATATCAGTCTCTTCTTTCTTCCGCAAGAGCTCAACTTTCCGCATTTAGAAGTTATGTAACCCGTCAAGGTGGGGCAAGTATCCTATCCAATCAGACCAAATGTGATGGATGGGGTTGTTACTATAATCAAAGAGATTCCCTTTGGGGAAATATTGGATTGGGAGGATCTCCATACACAACTGCAGAGTATGGATGTTTAGTAACATCTGTTTCAATGATTGCAAGTCATTACGGCAGAAATATTAAACCCGGAGATATTGCCGTGATTGCCAGCGCTTTTGTTCCGGAAACCGGTTATTTGTACGATTCGTTTTCGGTTAACGGAATAACGGTTACCAAGACAAAAGTTTCCAAAGACCGTTTGGATAGTGAGTTGAGTGCGGGTAGGCCGGTTATTGCGGGTTTATATTCGGGCCCCGATCATTTTATTGTAATCTTAAGAAAAGAGGGAGACTCATATATTATGCATGACCCATTTTTAGAGAATGGGTCAAATAGAAAATTGACCGATAAATATAGTGTCTCTGATATTACGAGTTTGAGACTAGTTCAATTCAATTGATTAAAGTACTTAAATATTTAATATTTGTTTTTATATTTTTGTTTGTATTTGCTTCAAAAGTCTCTGCCCAAGTTGTAATAAATGAATTTCAGGTAGCGCCAGATCAGTGGATAGAACTCTATAATAAGGGTGACTTGGATATCGATATCTCTAGCTGGGTGATTGATGATAATGGTGGATCAGAAAAATATATTATTTCAAGTGGAATTACACTTAAATCTAAAAAATGCCTTTCTTTTCAAAGCGGAAATTTTAACTGGAATACTACTTCTAGAGATACCGTCAAGTTGTTGAATACGTCTTTGGTGCCTGAAGAGGAATATTCTTATGTTTCCGGACAGGGAAATAACGTTTCTGTAGGAAGAGTTGTGGACGGTGAGGGTGATCTAGTGATTCTAAGTAACTCATCTAGAGATAGTTTAAATTCAACTGGCGAATCTTGTTTGGCTCCTACACCTACACCTTCTCCAACTCCGACTCATACTCCAACCGCAACGCCGAATCCAACAGCAACACCCACAAAAACTCCTTCGACTTCGCTCAGGACTAATAGTCCCACACCCACTCCAACCAAAAGTCCAACACCTGGAGCTACCACTTCTACTTCTCCCCCAACCTCAACCCCAGAAGAATTGGTTCTTGGAATACAGAATAGTACTTCTTCTCCTTCTGCTTCACCGGAAGAGGAAGTCATAGATAAAAAGAAATTTCCTGTCTTTCCGATTATACTAATAGTTACCGGCTTTCTTTGTATTGCCGGAGCAGTATTTTTCTTTATTAAGAATAATGTTAAAAAAAGTATTTAATTATTGGTTTCCGCCGGTTGTCTGGGCTTTGATTATTTTTACCTTTTCTTCTTTCGCAACTGCCTCAACCTCAGTTATTTATTGGCAGGACTTTATCGTAAAAAAAACCGCCCATATGTTTGAGTATGGAATTTTTGCCCTACTATTATATAGAGCCTTAAGAGCCTATGAGATGGATAAAACCAAGGCTGTTATTTTATCTATTCTTTTTGCTAGTTTATATGGACTAACTGATGAATTCCATCAATCTTTTACTCCGGGAAGAGAACCGCGGATAAGAGACGTGGCTTTTGATACAATAGGAGCGAGTTTGGCAATGCTTGTAATATGGAAAAAATTCTAGTAACAGGAGGAGCTGGTTATATAGGCAGCTTTATGGTTAGACGTCTTAAAGAGAAAGGTTTTGACGTTGTTATTGCCGATAATCTTTCCCAGGGACATGCTGAGGCGGTAACAGGGTATAGGTTACAGGTGATAGATTTAGTGACAGAAAAAGAAAAACTCAATGAACTTTTCGAAAAAGAAAAATTCTCCGGTGTTGTTCACATGGCCTCATTCATTCAGATGGGGGAATCATTCAAAAACCCTTCAAAGTATTTTCAGAATAATTTGATGGCGGCATTAAATGTTATGGATGCAATGGCTAAAAATAAAGTAAATAATTTTATTCTTTCTTCATCAGCCGGAGTTTATGGAAATCCCGAAAGCCTTCCAATTAAGGAAAGCGATAAGAGAGAGCCGCTCAATCCATATGGAGAAACAAAATACATGATTGAAAAAATGCTTGAGTGGTACGACAAAGCTTACGGATTAAAGTTTATGGCAATCAGGTACTTTAATGCGGCAGGTGGATCGTTGGATGGAGAAATCGGCGAGGATCATCCTGATGAAAGTCATTTGATACCGCTTGTTATTAAAGCAGGGATTAAGAGTGAGAAATTTACTATTTTTGGAAATGACTACAAAACAGAAGATGGGACATGTATTAGAGATTATATTCATGTACTGGATCTTGTGGAAACACACGAAATTGCTTTAAGAAAACTTTTGGGGGGAAGCCAAAGCAATTTCTACAATGTAGGGGTTGGGCGAGGGTATTCTAATAATGAGGTGGTTGAGATGGTTAGAAAAGTTACGGGACTTGCTATTAACGTTGATTACGGATCAAGGAGAGAAGGAGATGCAGATTCCCTGTATGCTTCAATTGACAAAATCAAGAAAGATTTTAATTGGTGTCCTAAATACTCTTTGGAAGATATTATTAAAACTGCGTACGAGTGGCATAAAAATCACCCCAATGGCTATGGTTCCCCCAAATAGATAAAATCGGTCGATAGTTGGTCGATAGAAAGGTCGATAGAAGGTTAAAAGGTGTTGTGATGCATTTAGTGGCTTTCAGCATATAAGGAGTTGGTCGATAGAAAGGTCGATAGAATTATTCTGTTAATTTGGGGTTTAGTATATACCGACGATAACGATTTTCTCCTACTTTGTTGAATAGCCCAAATTTTGTCAATTTAACTAGTTCCTTTTTAGCTCTAATATCGTCTCTGACATTTGTCATATTATTTAAGCTTCTGTATTCAGAATTACTGATTCCACTTGGGTTGTGTTTAACGTGAACAAGGGCCTTTAATTGATGTTGGTTTAACTTTTGATCTTGGAATTGCTGTAACCATATTTGATCATCGTCTTTAATAAAAGCGGAACTGAAAATTGTTGCTACGAACCAATCATATTTATGAACAAAAGTAG
>JAPLZT010000070.1 GCA_026394855.1 Candidatus Woesebacteria bacterium | reverse complement strand
GAAGCCATAGAATGTCCTTAAAAATTTCCACATATGAAGCTCAATTGTAGATTATTATTCAAATTAAGCCAACAGCTTCTTTTGGAGTGACAATTTTAATGCCAAATAGACTTTTTACGTTGAAGTGTTTTATATTTCCGGTCACAAACAGTTTTGATTTTGAGTTTATAGCTGATTGAAAGATTGCTTGATCTTTTTTGTGAACTCCTTTTTCTACTAAAGAACTAATAAGATCTGCATTATTGACAACCACTGGTGGGGCAGATTCCATTATTTTTTTAAGCCCAGCCATTGCATTTGGCATTTTTTTATTTATATTTGTAACAAGTTCTCTTAAAACTTGACGGGATACCACCGCTTTTATTTTTCCTTCAGTGTGAGCCTTGATTAGCTTTTCGGAGTTTGGTGAGCCATAGAAGGCAGAGAACCAGACGTTGGTGTCTATAAAAATCAGTTGCGGGGGAGTTGGCATTTTTTAGCTATCTCTACTCTCATCTACTAATTTTTGCATTTCGCTTTCTTTTACACCAGAGGAGGCAAAAACCGACTGAATTTCTTGAAGAGCATTAAGAGCAATTTGTTTTTGGGGAATTAAAGTGGCCTTATTGCCCGAAACAGAAATTTCCAGAGAGTCACCAACTCCAACTCCAAGTTGAGTAAGAACTGCACTGGGAATGGTTGTTTGTCTTCTTTGTCTGATATCTATTAAATAGCTTGTCATAATACTTTCTGATGTATGATATCAGACGTCTGATATCATGTCAAGTACTTGTTGAAAAGCTTGAAACATTCAGAAATGTTATAATACAACTTATCTATTAAATCCATGCGCAGGCTAATTATTTCATTTTTCGTGGTTATGATGCTCTTTCTTGGTGCCTTCTTTCAACCTGCCATATCTTTGGCTGTAAAGCCAAGTCCCAGCCCCAGTCCGACTCCGACGGTTGAGCCTACGCCAACTCCTGTTACGGTCCCGGATCTGACGCAAAAGACTCCTCAAACATTGGGACCATTGGAGAAACTCTTAAATGATCAAGTATTGGGACCTGCAATTTTTAATCCCGTTAAATATGCAATTAGGGGAGCTGTAAATGCAGGAGTTCCGGCAAATACAATAGTACTCTTACTTCTTCTTCCTATTTCAGCCTTTGTTATTGCGGTAACCAGAAATGTAATAGGGATCAGGGGTTTCGGAATTTTTCTTCCTGCGGCTCTCTCGGTTGTCTTTGTAGCCATCGGGCCGGTTTTGGGAATTTCGTTATTTCTTTTAATTGTGGCAATTTCCACAGTTGTCAGAATTGTATTAAGGAAACTTAAAGTAAAGCTTCTTTATTTACCCCGTATGGCCTTAATTCTTTGGGCCGTTGTTATCGGGGTTCTAGCAGTTTTGTTTTCAGCTCCCATCATAAAAAGCGCTTCTTTAACCAACGTTTCTATTTTTGCAGTTTTAATTCTTATTCTTCTGGCCGAGGATTTTATCAGGGTACAGCTTGGAAAAAGTGTAAAAACCGCCATAAGTTTAACAACAGAGACTTTAATTATTGCCCTTGTTTCATTTATTTTCCTGACCTTAAAGCCTCTTCAGAATTTTGTTCTTTTAAAACCCGAAATTACACTTATCTTGATTGGAATTTTAGATGTTATTTTGGCTAAATACTCGGGTCTAAGGTTAATGGAAATTTGGAGATTCCGCAAATTAATTTCATCATGAAACTATCTTCCATCCTTGGTCTTAATGCCAGAACCCAACAATTCTCATATAGGGTAAATACCGCAAGAGGAAAAAAGACTGCTGATTCTAAACTCCAGACGGCAACCGTCTTAAAAAAAGCAGGTATTCCGAGCCCCGAGATATTTAATAAATTCCGAAAGCCTGAAGACGTTTTCAAATTCGCTTGGGAAAGCCTGCCCGGCGAATTTGCTCTTAAACCTTCCCGCGGAATGGGTGGAGAAGGGATCATCGTCGTTAAGAAAAAAGCAAAAGAATCCGGGGGAAGGGCAAATTTGCATCAGGGCGCCCTTGGAGTGGGTGTAGATATTGCCACGGGAATTACCACAAAAGCAATTTGGCATGGAGAACAAATTGTCTACAAACCCGGGACAGAAAGGAAACTTCGGGGAATAAAAGTACCCTTTTGGACAACCTGTTTGGAAACGGCAGTAAAATCTCAAATAATATCCGGTTTAGGTTACTTGGGAGTAGATATTGTGCTTCATCCTGAAAAGGGTCCGATGGTTTTGGAACTTAATGCTCAGCCCGGACTTCAAATACAACTTGCCAATATGACAGGGTTAAAGAAAAGACTTGAGAGAGTGGAAGATTTGGAAGTAAGAGATGCGGAACATGGAGTAAAGATTGCAAAAGCCCTTTTTGCGGAAAGATTTTTAGATAGAGTAAAGGCTGAGGAAGGAATAAAGACAATTAATGTTTGGGAAACCGTAAGGATAGTTAATAGTGCTGATGAAAAGGCAGATATTTTGGCTAAAATTGATACCGGCGCATGGAGAACATCTATTGATAGACAAACTGCAATCGACCTGGGACTTTTAGGCAAATCAAATATTCTCTGGGAAAAGACAGTTAAAAGCTCGATGGGTAAAGAAGTGAGACCAATTATTGCTATTAGATTTTATTTAGCAGGTAGAAGAATAAAAACTGTTGCAAGTATCGCAAATCGTGAAGGACTAAAATCAAAGTTAATTATTGGAAGACAGGATTTAGGGGGATTTCTTGTTAACCCGATTGTGCCTTAAGATCATGAAAAAAATACTTATATTAAACTATACCAAAAATTGTGAAAATGAAGAATTTGCAAATTTATTTAGGGATAAACTGAGTGATATTTGTAAAATTTACTCTTGTGATTTTTCAGATACCAGCGTATTTGTTAAAGAAGGCGGAATTGAAGTAATGTTTGGGGATTATGATGCAAAAGAATTTGACCTTATTTATTTCAGAAGAGTTGGGCATGAGTATTTTAAACTAGCGGCGGCCCTTGCCTTATGTATCAAAAACCTTGGAATTAAGTTTTTTGATACCGGCCTTTCCGATATAGGTCCCGCAGGAAATAAATTTATTTCCTATCTTAGACTTTATTTTTCAGGACTTCCGGTGATACTTCCGACTTTCTTTTGTCCTAAGGAAACGATTATGCAAAAGTATCAAAAAATATGTGAAGATATAGGTTTGCCGTTGGTTTTCAAACACCTTCATCTACAGAGAGGAAGCGGCGTTTTTCTCATTAAAGAAGCTTTCCAGATCCCGAGGATCTTGAAAGATTTTCCAAGCGGTGATTTTATGTTTCAGAAATTGATAGATAATGTGCACGAATATAGAGTTTTAGTACTTAACGGGAAAATAGGAGCATATGAGGAAAAAATAAAAACAAATAAAAATGAATTTAGAAGCAATGTCCATCTTGGAGCATTGGAAAAGTTTTTTGATGTAGTATCAATTCCTCCCGACATCAAAGAAATTTCTATTAAAGCAGCAAAGGTTTTGGGAATTGAGATTGCCGGGGTAGATGTTTTAGTAGATGGAAACGGCAAGGCTTGGCTTATTGAAGTTAACCGCGGACCGGGACTTACATATGATGAAAAGATATCTCCTGAAATTGCAAACTTCGCAAAATTCTTAAGAGAAGAACTGGAGGAGAGTTGTGGCTAAAAATGTCGGGATTTGTTTTTCGGGAGATTTTGCAGGTTGTGAGCCATTATCCAATATTCATATAAAAAAACTCGTATACCAGCGACTTCTGGAACTAATCCAAAACAATGGATTTAATAGCTTCGTTTTAACCAGAAAAACGTATCAAGGCAATTCTATTTTTAATGGGGCATGGGTGTTTAACAAAGGAAAATTTAAGATTACTGAGGAAAGAGTAAAGATAGATTTAGTTTACGACAGGGTTGGTGGAATAACCTTTCCTCCTTCATGCGATCAAATGCTTGTTGTTAATCGAAGGGATTTTAAAATTTTATCCTGGGATAAATGGCAAACATATAAAGAAATTGGAAAGTATATGCCCAAGACTTTTTGGGTGGGGGAACTAAACAATGTTAGTAAAGTGGTTAATAAGGTAAAAACAAAAAATATTGTATTTAAACCATTTAATAGTCTTAAAGGCAATGACATTTTTATAGGTAAAAAGGAAGATTTGAAGTTCTTTAAACCGGAAAGGCAGGGAAGAAAATATATTCTTCAGGAGTTTGTCGATACATCTTGTGGAATTCCCAATTTAACTGAAGGAATGCATGACTTAAGGGTAGTTATAATTAATAACAAAGTTGTCTGGTCTCATATTAGAGTTCCTGCGAAAGGTACGTTTTTAGCAAATGCGGCTCAGGGGGGAAGCTTGACAGAAATTGATTATGAAAAAGTTCCTAAAGGCGTAAAGAAAATAGTCAAAGATATTTCGAATAGGTTTTACAAGAAATACGATAATCCCGTATTTAGTATTGACTTTGGTATCAACGAAAAAGGGGATCCTAAGATATTTGAAATAAACGATCAAATAGGTTTTCCCAGATGGGAAATGAAAAACAGAGATGTTTTTCTAAAGGCCCTGGTTGAAAACTTCAAATCAAAGATTATTTGAGTTCTACCGTTGCTCCTGCCGCCTTCAATTTGTCGGCTGCTGATTTTACGTCTTCTGCTTTTGCGTCCTTAAGAATTTCAGCTGGAAGAGTCTCGGTCATTTTCTTTGCCTCCATGAGAGTCCAGTTTTGATTGATCTCTCTTAGTGCCTTAATAACTGCAATTTTATTTGTACCCGATCCTGTCATTGTAACTGTTTGATTTCCGCCTCCCGCATCAGCACCTGCTTGAGGAGCTTCAGCTCCTGCTGCTACTGGAGCAGCTGCGACCGGCATGGTAGCCGATACCCCAAGTTTTTCCTGAAGAGCACCAACTAGTTCGGAAAGTTCCAAAACCGTAAGTTTTGAAACACTTTCTACTAATTCGTCTATTTTTTTAGCCATGAATACTCACCTCCTTCAAGATATATAAAAATTTCTGTAAATTTCCGTTTAAAGTTCCCACCAGACCATATGAAGGGGACATTAGACTTCCCAAGAGTTGACTTAATAGGACGTCGCGTCCCGGAAGTGTGGCAAGTTTAGCCAAGGTTTCGGTGTTTTGGAACAGTCCGTCGATTATTCCTACTTTCATTTGAGGAACGCTAAATTCTTTAGTGAATTTCCCTAAGATCTGAATAAAAGAAATTGGATCGTCTTCGGAAATAACCAGTGCGGTTTGCCCCGAAAGAACTTCATCGGTTAACACATTTTTGTCTATTTTCGCAGTTTCGGCTGCTCTTTTAAGAAGGGTGTTTTTGACAACAAGCATCTTTGCACCAGCCTCTTTAAGCCTTTTTTTGAGTTCCTGTTGGGATTTTACGGAAAGGCCTGTGTAGTTAATTAAAACAAAACTTTTGGCCGATTTAAGTTCGGCTGTGAGGTTCTCTGTAAATAATACTTTTTCTGCTTTTTTCATATTCCTCGGCTCGATTTACGTTTTTCGACAACAAGCTTTCTTAGGACAAAGACTATTCTATCACTCTATTGTCAGATTTTCAATCTGACAGAAGGACCCATTGTTGCTTTAAGATAGGCTTTTTCAACTTGTTTTTCGGAAATTGCCTTAATTATCGCTGCCAGGTTTTCTTCCAATTCCTCTTCTTTTTGGCTTACTTTTCCGATTACTGTATGAATTAAGGGAGCTTCCTTTTCTGTTTTAATTGTTATGGTATTTCCCCCTACCGATTTTGCCTTCTTTATATCAGGAACCAAAGTTCCGTTTTTAGGATTTGGCATAAGTCCTTTGGGGCCTAAAACCTTGGCGAAAGGTACTAATTTCGGCATCATGTCGGGAGTTGCAATTAATATATCAAAATCGATTTTTCCTAATTCTAATTTTTTTATTGTTTCATCCGAGGCAATTTCCACCCTTTTTTCTTTTCCTGCCGAGTGAGGAAGCGTAACGGATGCCGAAAGACCCAGTTTTTTAATAACCATATGCAGTTCCACCGATCCGTCGAACTTTGAATATGAAGTTTCTTTTACAAGTTTTATGGCTTCTTTTACGGGATATGATTTATTTCTGTCCACTTTGGCTTTAACCTCATTATATTTCTTACCTCTTATCCGAGGAGCCTTTTTAGCCTTCTCTTCTTCCTCTTTTTTTATTTCTTCGGTAGTTATAATTTGTTCGGCTTCGATTATTTTAACTCTTTGGCCTCCCTTAAGTCCCGCAATATGTATTTTTTCTTCGGCTTGTTTCGCTCTTTTTTCTTTCAATTCCTCAAAAGATGACCTTTTAGTTTCATCTTTTACCTCTTTTACAAATGCTGTTTTTGTTTTACCCATTGCTATTCGCTAACCCCGATTCCCATCGACCTTGCGGTTCCTGCAATAATTTTTTTAGCCGCTTCCAAGTTGGTTGTATTTAAATCATCCAGCTTTTCTTTGGCTATTTTTTCAACCTGGGCTGAAGTTAGTGTCGCGATAGATTCTCTTCCTGCCGTACCGGAAGCTTTTTCAAGCCCTAACTCTTTTTTAATCATGGCGGAAACCGGAGCCTTTTTTATTACAAAGGTAAAAGATCGATCCTCATAAATGGTAATAACAGCGGGAACAACATCGCCCTTCATGTCTTTTGTTTTTTCGTTATACTGTCTGACAAATTCCATAATGGCAACACCATGCTGACCAAGAGCCGGTCCAAGTGGAGGAGCAGGGGTTGCTTCAGCTGCCTTGAGGTTTACCTTGATTACTACTTTTATTTTCTTTGCCATGTTTTCGACTTCAAGTCTGCCTCAGAGAAACCCGAGGTAGAGTTATTATATCAACTTTTAAAAATAAAAGAAAGGGTTATTCATATTTCCTAAAATACCGTGAATATGGGTAAGAAAGTGGGGTAAATTCACGGTAACTTGACAATATACCGTGAATAATTAGACTTTTTGAATTTGCAAGAAGTCAAGCTCAACCGGCGTCTCTCTTCCAAAGATTGAAACAAGTACTTTCACTTTCCCCCTTGCCTCATCCAGTTCGGAAATTGTGCCAAGAAAGTCTGCAAAAGGTCCATCTGTAATTTTGACTGCTTCAGAAACCGTGAACTTGGTTTTAAACCTTGGGGCTGGTGTAGAAATAAATTTCAGGATATTGGATACTTCCAACTCCGAAAGAGGGGAAGGCTTATTTCCGGTTCCTACAAATCCGGTTACCCCCGCTGTAGTTCTTACCGCAAGCCAAGTCGGAT
>JAPLZT010000107.1 GCA_026394855.1 Candidatus Woesebacteria bacterium | reverse complement strand
CGGAGGCAAAGATAAATAAATATCTTTACATAAATATTTTTTTTCATTCAAATAAAAACCTCTACCTCCGTTCATGTCAGGTTGTGTATTGATCATTTTTCAAATGCAAATTAATTATTATCAGTTAAACAATAATTTATTTTCCCTTATTCATAAGGCTTTTCACCATCCTCCCCGTTTATTAAAGTGGTTTCTGGTCTCCACTTATTTCAGTCTGCAAAATTAACATTTTTTTAATTACCAAATCATTTCTTTTTTTTACCTACCCTTTCCTTTTTCACCATTCAAACAGTGTTTAAATTTTTTGTTATAAAATTATGTTATTGCCTTTGCTACGTAGTTGTGCAACCTATAAGTTTAAATGCTTTCCATGTACAAAATATCGGGGCAAAGATCAAGTCCATTTGCCCACTGAATGCTCCCCAAAAATGGTTTAACTGAATTAAAAAGAACAGGATCCTTCAAAAACCCGGAAAGGCTATAAAAATTACCCTTCCATTCCTTTTATAACTACCTGGTTTATACCACAGTAGCTTGTACTTTCACCGATAATTCTGAAGAACCATCGGCTGCCGACTTTTTGCCAACATAAACAGCAATGTACCACACTTTTTGTCCTAACTGGTCTTCTGTAAAATGATTGGTAAACTTGCCTCTTGAGGCGCTACCAATATAAGTCATTTTTTTAATGTCGGTTGGTTCGGTTGTGCCAATATATTCGTAAATATCAATACGCAATCCATCGTAGGGCAGTCCGATGTGCCCGGTTATATTGTTCCTGAAGGTGAGTATATGCTCCAAATGGCGGTATTCAACATTCGAAATATCGGGTTTGCTGTTAGTAATTGAAACTCCCGACCCGCTGTGTCCATCGAACACTCCTTTAATACCAAATCCAAGCAATTTAATATCTTCGGGATTTGTAACTTTTTTCTGTATTTCAGGCACCCAGCCGCTTACGATGAAATCGTTAATTATCTTTAGCGACTTATTTATCAGTTCGGTATTGTTTCTAAGCTGCTGAACAAGATTTTGAGCCGCTACCATCAAAGCCGCCATAATTTGCACTTCCGCCTTCAAAGCTGCGGGCGTTGGGTCGAGAGTTGTTGGCGCTACTGTGGGGTTATCAATAGCCGCTTGCGCTATTCCGCCTGTTATTACCACAAATTGTGGCTTGGTCAAACCTTCAAGATTTGCCGTTACTTCGATTTTAGGATCTAAATTCTTCTTTTTCATATTGATTTTGTTTTAATTGTTAATGAATATGATTTATAATAATGTTGGAAATGCTTTAACTTCTGTCGTTTTCCTTTGATTGAAATTCATTTTCCGTAAGGCGGGAAGCAATTTCGTCCTCACGAAAACTCTTGTCGCGCAGGCGAGAATTCCTTTCCCGTTTCGGAAACGTGCTTCGGCTTGAGGAAACCAGTATTCCATAAGGCGAGAATCGAATCTCGCCTTACCGAAAATCATTTTCCGTGAGCCCAAACTTATTTCCGGCTTGAGGAAACCCTTGTTCGCCTTGAGGAAAGCCATGTTCCTTTTGATGTTCCCGGCTTTATGATTGATGTTCCCGGCTTTCCCGAAGCCATTACAGCTTTTGTACGAAAGGTAACTGCAGTCAATTGAAGTAGAATTGGAAGAGAACAGGGGGAACCGGATTTTTGAGTGAGATATATCATGTAAGGGATAAGCAGCCTTGCCAAAATTGGTTTTAGATAAGGGTAATATTCCTATTCCGGTGAAACTATATTTTTCGGAAATTGGTATCCCAGAATATTTGCATTCGGAATTTCCATCTTTTGAAAAGAAAGAGAAGCCGGAAGGCATATATGTATCTGTTCTAAATTTTGTCATAAAATATCAGGGTGCAAAAATAATATAAAAAAACAACAGCAACTACAAAATAAAAAAATATTTTTTAAAGTATCAACGGAATGTGCTTCTTTCCCCTGTATTATCAAGGATGCCCGGCAAATAAATTTTATTTCTGATTTTGTGTTATATGCCGTTTCAAAGCCATTTTATAAAATACCAGGGTGCAATATTACTAAATTTCTTTGAAAACCAAAGACTTCTTAAAAACCCTCATTAGTTTTTGGACATTTTGATAAAATAATAATAATAAGGTTACAGAGGAGCGTGGATGGTAGTTTTTACTATGGTAATAAGGTTACTGCGCTGATAAACCTTATTACCTTCCTCTGTAATTACTTTCAAATTTCATTCAGTATCGTGAGTAAATGCCATTTTCATATTACTACCATATAACTAAAACCATTCTCACTGATTAACAACATTTTAATTATTTATATTTTTTCTCTATTTTCGGACAACCTGAATATCTGTTAACATCATTTTGAAATTATTTATAAAATACCTTATATTGCAAAGATGTCGCAGCTACTCAGCTTTCTTAAAATTTTACAATTATTTCTAATTAAAAAACAACGTAGTTGTGAAATCTTTGTAAAAAAAATGGAATAAAATAAACAAAAGCAGCGTAGCTGCGACATATTTTTTTCCAAAATCATTTTCACTCCCATATATATTGAAAACGGGATAAAACCGTGCATTTTCAAAAGGTAATTATGTTATTTTACAGCCACAATCCCGAAGGGATGCTATTATTATAGAAAATAAAAATACAGAGATTTCATTAACCCCGAAGGGGTGAAATTATTATATCACCCCTTCGGGGTTTTGGGTTCGGAGGTTTATTTTT
>JAPLZT010000096.1 GCA_026394855.1 Candidatus Woesebacteria bacterium | reverse complement strand
TTCTTCTAAGATCTAAGATCATAGATTATAAATCTAAGATCAAAACAGTGGTGTTTTTAGGGGTGTTGACCAAGGACAAGGGAATAGAAGATGCCTTAAAAGTATTTTCCATATTGGAAAACTTGGGAAACTATAATTATTGGATAATTGGTAAGGGATCGGAAAAATATAAAAACTATCTACTGGTATTGGCCAATAGGTTGGGAATTAAAAATAAAGTAACTTTTTGGGGATTTGTTGATGATTCTAAAAAATTTGAATTATTAGCAAAAGCCCATATATTAATTAACCCTTCAATAAGAGAAGGGTGGGGTCTTGTTAATATTGAGGCTAATTCGGTTGGTGTTCCAGTTGTGGCATATAAATCTCCCGGCCTGGTAGATTCGGTCAAAAATGGTGAAAGTGGAGTTATTGTTGATAATAACAACCCACATGAACTTGCTAAGTCCATATCTTTCATTTTAGATAATCAGAAAAATTATGAAGATCTTCAGAAAAAATCAATCTTATGGAGTAAAAGATTTTCTTGGGATAGATCGAAAACTGCCAGTTTAAAATTAATTGAAAAAATAGTATAGTTTTATTCAGGTTTAAGATATGAAAAATGTATTTTTCTTTTTAGCCTTAATTGTTTTGATTGTTTTCGCATCTATCTCTGGGTTTGTTTTTAGTCAATCTCCCAGACCTTCTCCAGCCCCTCAAACTATAAACAGTTATGAATTTTTCTGGCCGATAACTGCTGGGAAGAAAGAAGGTGACTCGTTATATTTTCTTAAAATCTTAAAAGAGAATATAAGAAGTGCTTTTATTTTTGATCCGTTTGTAAGGGGGGATTATGAAATCCTTTTAGCAACTAAAAGGATTATTGAAGCTGAAGAGCTTTTGAAAGAAGGAAAGGAAACCTTAGCCGAAACGTCTTTTAATAAGGCTTATAGAAGTTTATTGAAAGCATCTAGTGTCTTTGAGAAGATGGAGAAAGGTACCCAAGTTAGAAATAGGATTGAGTTAAACGATCGTCTATCAAGATTGAATATCTTCTTGCCAACCCTTTACGGTCTAACAAATGAAGCGGGAATTAAATGGATAAATACTATTCATGATAGAGTGACTTATATATCAAATCTTATAAACTAATCAATTAAAGACGACATTAGTTTTTTAATATCCTTCTCCATTTTTTGATAGCTGAAGTTTCTGTCGTAGTATTTTTTAGCGTTTTTTCCTAATTTTTTAGCCAGATCCGAGCTGTTTAGAATTCTTTCAATTGCAATCGCCATAGCATCCGAGTTTTCTTTAGGAACTAATAATCCGGATTTTCCGTCTTCGATATCTTCAATGATTCCATCGCAGGCGGTTGAAACAACAGGAAGACTCATTTCCATAGCTTCATTGATAGTCAGAGCTCCGGCTCCTTCTTCGATGGAAGGAAAGACAAAAACTGAACATTTTTCCATTAGTAGTTTAGGATTATTAACAAAACCCAAGAATTTTACATATTTTTCAATTTTTAATTTTTTCGTCAACTTAATATTATAAGGAAGCATATCTCCTCCTCCGGCGATTAAAAGAGGAATTTTATAACCCATTTCAATTAATATTTTCATAGCATGCAGTAAATAATTAACTCCCTTTCTGGGATCTTGTCTGGAAAAAAAGAGGAGAAACTTTTTAGGTAGTTTAATTTCATTTCCCTCAACGGCTTTTTGAACGCTTCTTTTATATAACTGAACATAAAAGTGGGCTCGGTGAAATTTGTTCTGTTTAACTGCAAACTCTTCCTTTAAAATTTCTTCGGTAGAACGGTAGTTGGTAATAATAATATCGGCGGATTTTAGAACAATCCTTTCTAGGACGGACAAATATTGAGCAACAGTTAAATAAATTGCTAAATACTTTAATTTGAGTCGGATTCCATAATCCTTGATCCTAAGAGCTTTAACCCCACCCCACCATTCATGGCGGACGGTGGTGAAGTAGTTATTAACATGAATTACCTTTTCACCAAATAATAATTTAACCAAAGTAGCAGCAAACCCCCATGGTCCAATTCCCCAAACTATAAATTTATTGTATCCTTCTTCTTGAACTATCTTTCTAACACCTTTGGCCAAAACTATTCCATAAAGAGGAAGACCTGGTAGGGCATAGACATTGACATTTAAGAAAGGAATTTTAGTCCTAAAAATGAGAAGCGTTCCAACTTTGATTTTTTCTTTTGTGTCTTTTTCACCTAGGGCCAAAATATATACTTTATGACCGAGTTTCGTTAAGACCCGGGCCAGATTATATGCGTAGGTAGAGTAGCCCCCACCTGAGGCGCTAATCGGCGATTTTCCGGAAAAAATAAAAACCGGGAGTTTACCCTTATTCATGATATATTTGTGCTATTCTAACATGACTTTTACCAAAATTAGTATTTATTGACAGTTATATAGTACCAATGTTAGTATAGTTATCGAAGTATGGCAAAAAATAATAAATTTTCCTCTGAGGAAAATTTCCTTCCCACGAGCTCTCCGGTTTTAGATGGTAACGAAAAAAGATATGTTGGAGAGTGTTTTAAAACGAATTGGATTTCTGCAAATGGGCCATTTACGCAGAAGCTCGAAGAGAAGTTTGCAAAATGGATTGGGACTAAATATGCCGTGGCCTGTTCTAGTGGTACGGCAGCAATACACTTGGCAATTACATCTTTAGGTCTTGAGCCGGGCGATGAAATTATAATTCCTGATTTTACTATTATTTGTTCCGCAAGTATGCCAATTTTGGCAGGACTTAAACCGGTTTTGGTAGATGTTGATGAATATTGGTGTATGGATCCGACAAAGATAGAAGAGAAAATAACTAAAAAAACCAAAGTTATTATGCCAGTTCATATGTATGGTAATCCTGCCAACATGGAACCAATTTTAAAAATAGCCAGAAAGCATGGACTTTTGGTTATCGAGGATGCATGTGCTGCTCATGGAGCCGAAGTGGGTGGAAAAAAAGTCGGTTCGATGGGAGACGTAGGCTGTTTTAGTTTTTATTCAAGTAAAAATATTACTTCCGGTGAGGGTGGCGCTATTGTGACTAACAACGAAAAAGTTGCACAAATGGCCAAATTATTAAGAAGCCAAGCGTTTGAAAAACCAAGGTTTTTCCACCGCTTTCTGGGCTTTAATTATCGAATGACTGATATCCAGGCTGCTATTGCCTTTGCTCAGATGGAAAATGTGAACAAAAAAGTTGCAAAAAGAAGAGAGATAGCGAAAAATTACACAAGACTTCTTAAGGGAGTGAAAGAAATCTCTTTTCATCCAGAACCTCCGTGGGGGAAGAGTACTTTTTGGATGTTTGGTATTCTTATAAACAAATCGTTTGGTAGAAATCGTGATGAAGTTATCGAGATGCTTAATAGAAAAGGAATAGGTGCAGAAAGATTCTATTATTCTATGAGTCAGCAACCAATATTTTTGAAAGAAAAAAATTCCTGCTACCCAAATGTAAGAGGTAAATATCCAGTTTCTCAGGACATTGCTCGTAGAGGACTATATATTCCTAGCGGTTTGGGGTTAAGTTTGTCAGACCAGAAAAGAGTGGTTAAAGAACTCCTGTCCCTGATAAAAAAGTAGGTAAGAAGAGTATGCATAAGATATCAAAACCCAATTTTATTCGAGAGGATGATAGAGGTACTTTTGCTGAATTTATAAATGGCGATCTTTGGAAGAATTTTTCTTATGGCAAAATGAGAAGTGGTGCAGTTATGGGTAACCATTATCATAAAAAAACAACCGTTCTCTTCTACCTAATTTCAGGATCTGTCCAAGTAGACATATTTAATGTTAAGGAAAACACATTAGAGAGAATTAATCTTAAGGAAAACGAAGGAGTTACTTTAGAACCATATTTTTCTCATGCCATAAGATTTTTACAGAATGGAACTTTTGTTATGGCAAAATCTCTTAAGTATAATAATAAAAAACCGGATACATTCAAACTAGTTGTTCCATGATATATAGATTAGGGTATAAACTTTATTTATGCTGCTCGATTCTTTTAATGTGAAAAGATCTATAAAAAGTTGGGAGGATGATTGTGTTACTACTAGAAGAAGTAAAAACTTTCGAAAGCGTAGACTTAAATTATTTGGGATAAAAAAAAGTGATAGAGTATTGGATCTTGGTTGTGGAGATGGATTAAATACACAGATATTAACAGAAATAGGCGTAAGAGATGTTGTGGGTTTGGATATTTCTAAAAACCTTCTTTCAAAAGCTTCCAAAAATAATCCAAAAATAATTTTTATCAGAGCTTCGGCAGAAAAAATGCCGGTTTTCAGAAGAAAGTTTAATGTTGTTTTGGTTGATTCAGTCCTCCACCACCTTAAGAGGTATGATAAGGCTCTTATGGAAATTAACAAAGTTCTTTTGCCGTCTGGCTATTTGTGTTTTATCGAGCCGCGTAGATTAACATTAAGAAAATTATATGATTTTATTTGCTCCTTACCCATTAGTGGATATATACCTTTTTTAAGAGAAAGGAGTAGATCTTATTTGGGCGAAAAAGATATTATGGAACACTGGTTAAGGACAGAAGAAGTTTTTTTTAAAGATTTAAATAAGTTTTTTATAAAATGTTTTTTAAAACTTGACTTATTGAGTTATATAGGCAAATTTAGAAAACGTAAATTGTAAATGAACAAGTTACGACACATATTAGACATTAATGAATAGTTGGAAGGTAGAATTGGTACACCCTGTAGGTTAAAGAGTTTATTGGGTAGAATCTCTCATACGAAGGAGGTGATTAATATGGTTTCCTCTATGAGGAGGTTTTCCCAGGATGAAGTTGCTCAAGAAAGACTTAAGATTATCAAGTACTACGTTAAGTACGGCGAGCGTACTACAAAAGAGGCTTTTGAAGTCGGAAGAGGCACAATCTTTGTTTGGAGAAAAAGATTAAATCTATCTGCAGGTAGGATTACCTCTCTTATTCCCCTTTCAACAAAACCCCACAATTTCCGGGTTATGGCTACGGATCCAAAGATATTTGAATATATCAAGGCTCTAAGAATGAAATACCCAAGGCTGGGGAAAGAAAAGATTTATCCATTACTGGCCTCTTATTGTCAAAAGGAAGGCTTAATTTCTATTAAAGAATCAACCATCGGTAAGGTCATCAAAAGAAATAATCTTTACTATCAAAAAACCTGTAGGATGTATCATAATCCAGCCTCAAAATATGCTACTACCAAGAGATTAAAAGAAAAAAGATTAAGGATCAAATATGCTCCAAGACATACTGATGTGGGCCACG
>JAPLZT010000050.1 GCA_026394855.1 Candidatus Woesebacteria bacterium | reverse complement strand
CTATAGCATCTATTGATCCTCTATCTTACGGTGTTGACGGTTTAAGAGGGGCATTTACAGGAGTCTTTCATTTTGGTCTTAATATTGATCTTCTTGTTTTAAGTGCTATAACATTTCTTTTGGTTGCTCTGGGAAGTTATCTCTTTAGTAAAATACAAGTATGACCAAATATAAAGAATATTTCGGAAAAATGGTTGAAGCAAACAAAGAACTTTTTGATAAATTTGCCAGAATCCATACGGACTACGGAATGGATAACGATAAGCAAAGCTTGACTGGAGGAACCAGTAAATATCAGGAAGAATTTAATAAAGAAGGAGAACAAGTATTAAAAGTGATTCATGAGTGGGAAAATAGACTCTGCTCGCATTCGGAAAAAGCGGGTTTTTCAAATTACACCGGAAATTTAGCAGAAAAATTTCAGGAAGAAATAAAAAATCACTTCCCTCTAATTGACCATATTGGGATAATTGTTAAACGATTCCGGCTTGACCAAATAAAACTTCGGTAGTTAAATAAGAGTATGGCATTAACAAAATCTGACTTAAAGAAAATTGAAGAACTTTTAAACGGCCAGGATATTAG
Organism: Candidatus Woesebacteria bacterium; assembly: GCA_026394855.1. GTDB lineage: Bacteria > Patescibacteriota > Microgenomatia > UBA8517 > UBA8517 > JAPLZT01. The sequence goes on along the minus strand of JAPLZT010000050.1, from coordinate 3,541 downwards.
GTTTAGTGGAAAACTTGATGATTTTGAGGTTAAAATAGAAGCCAAATTATATAAATTTAGAAGTGAGTTTTTCGAAAAAATTGATCCGATCTTAAAAGAAGTTACAACAGCAAGAGAAGAAAGACCTCTAATTGAAAACAGAATTGAAGCCTTGGAAGAAATTCACCAAACCGGCACCCACTCCCTTGCAACCATTTAGTAGTTTATCTTTATTCTCCCGCTGACAAAAGTCGCCACAAACGAATTGAGGGATTTAAGTTGAACTCTGTAAAGGTTTCTTCCCGCCCAAAGACTTAGACTTCCGGATGCAACTTGAGTTGATGATCCATTTGTCGTTGATATTTCACTTCCGTTAACTGCAATTCCATGAGTCGCATCATATAGTCTTGCAAAAGCCTGTCCGTTTCCGTTTGCGATAGCTAGAAATCCTTCCCAGGAAACATAGGTATTTTTTCCATAATCATTGGCTAAATCTATATATACATCGGTTCCTGCCGCATCTACCCAATCCGTACTGGTTGTTGTAATAGGACCCGATAGTGGAATATATGCGGTCTTTTTACTTGGGGCTTCGGTTGCCGTTTCTTTCTGAACTGCCGTTTTTGTAGTTGCCGATACTGTTGAAATTGCCTTTGAAACAATATCATTTATCTGACTTTTACAATCATCGCCACAGACATCTATTTGTTGAATTAAAGTCTCGTTTTTTAATGTCGCAAGAAAACTTTCAATCTTATAAACTCGCCTAAAAAGAAATAATAGTACTACCGATAAAATCACAACACTCGCAATGAAATAGTAATTAATAAATCTTTTCATCTTCCACATTAAATCCGCTACCCTCTATCTCTTCTCTAATTCTATCAGCTTCTTCAAATTTTCCTTCTTTTCTTAATGTGTTTCTTTTTTCTAGAAGCTTTTTTATTTCATCGGGAATTTCCATATCTTTCAGACTTGTATTTAGTTTAAGTCCTAATACTTCATCAAAACTTAATACCAAATTATATTTATCCTCGGACGGAATATTGCTCTTCACCATTTCCCATAAAACCGCCAATGCCTGAGGAGTATTTAAATCATCATTCAAAGCTTTCAGAAACTTTTCTCTAAATTCCTGTATTTTTATATTCTTCTCTTTAGAAAGTACATTTCTTTCTTTCTCGCCTTTTAAAGACACTACCAAACTTCTTAATTTCTCTAGTGCAATCTGCGAGGCTTCTAATGATTCCCATGTAAAGTTCAATCCGGTTTTGTAATGAGAAGTCAGTATCAGGTACCTTAAAGATAAGGGATCGTATCCTTTTTCTATTAAATCGGTGGCCAATACATTATTACCCAGGCTTTTGCTCATTTTTTCTCCGTCTATTACAAGCCACTCATTATGCAACCAATAATTTGCTGTTTGATGGCCAAACGCGCCGTATGCCTGAGCAATTTCGTTGGTATGATGAACCGGAATATGCTCTTTGCCTCCTGTGTGAATATCGAAAGTTTTTCCCAGATATTTTGTTGACATTGCGGTACATTCTATGTGCCATCCAGGAAAACCTTTCCCCCACGGACTATCCCACTGCATAATATGGTTTGGTTGATTGGTTACCCAAAGAAGAAAATCCCAAGGACTTTTCTTTTCTAAATCGACTTCCGTCCTTGCTCCAACTTCTTGCTCTTCGAGATTTAACCTGGCAAATTTGGCGTAATCGGGAAACTTTGATGTATCAAAAACAATCCCAGTTTTTGTTTTGTAGGTAAATCCATTTGCCTCGATTTTTTTAATAAGTTCTATTTGTTCATTGATATTATCGGTCGCCTTACATAGAACATCAGGCATTTTAATATTGAGAAGTTCAAGGCTTTGTTTGAATTGATCTATATATTTATCTGCAATCTGCCAAACTGAGATACCCTCTCTCTTTGCTCCTTTTTCCATTTTATCTTCCCCGGCGTCTTCATCTGAGGTCATGTGTCCGACATCTGTTAAATTCATTACCCACTTAACATCATTTCCTAAATACCTAAAAAGTCTTACCAACGTATCCCATTGCACATAGGCATACATATGACCGATGTGCTGATTCCAATAGACGGTGGGTCCACAGGAATAAATCCCAACATCACCCTTCTTAATAGGAACAAATTTCTCTTTCTTTTTCGTTAATGTATTAAATAAATAAATGTCCATATAAATTCATTCTAACATTTTATAAGCAAAGTTCACTTTATGTTTTTTCTTCAACAACTTTTTCACAAAATTTTCCAATTCTCTGTTCTTCACGCTAATCCCAAATTTGTTTTGCCAATAATCTATATTTACGTCAATTTTGTTTCCAAACTCGTCAACTGCAATATAACTTGCTTTATTTAAATAGAATTCTGTAATTTTTACCATAAATAACATTTCATTATTTTTTCCCAACAACAAGCAACACCCCTTGCGGCACCTCAACCTTTCCATTGGCAGTCGTATAAGGTTTTAGCTTGTGTATTACAACATCTCTTATTTGACTTAAAACCGACCGCGGTTGTTTTTTTAATTTACTTGCCATTAATACGGTTCCTTCCATAAGAATATCAATAATGCTTTCTGGTGTTTCTAATTTCCAAACGACAGGTAGATGAATAAATTCCGTGAGGATCCATCCGTTTGAATCAAGCAGTTCCCGAACATTTTTCTTTTCAGAATAAAAACTCATTGGTATACCCTTTGGAGCATTAATTTGAACCGACGACAAATCTGATATAGCTTTTGAGACAATTGAAAACGCAACTGTTCGATCAGGGCTATCCCAAATTGTTAAGCCAATAACAGCCCTCCGCCTAGCTACCCTGTTAAGTTCACTCAAAACTACGTTCGGGCGAGCAAAATGAATTAACCCATGGTTGACGGCTATTTTGTCAAATGTTTGATTGTAAAAACCAGTTTTTTCTGCATTTGCAACTCGAAATTCTATTTTCGGATAATTCTTTTTTGCTAACTCAATCATTTCTTCAGAAAGGTCAATCCCCACAGTTTCTGCTCCGATTTCCTGAGCCCGCGAGGCCAAAAATCCAGGCCCAGTTGCTACATCAAGCAACTTGTCCCCAAATTGAATATTTAGATGCTTAATTAGATCACCAACAGATTGTTGTGTTAATAAGCTAAACCTTGAATACTTGGCAGCAGCTTTTTGCCACCCAAGATACTCAAACCTCTGAAAATTAATAGGTGTTTCAATTTTTGTTTCCATTTTTTACCATTAAAAAAGCTCCCTTTAGGGAGCCTTTTTTTATTCAAACCAACGAAAGCCCCCTAAACTCGGGAGCTGCAACAAATTAATTTAAAACTGATTGAATTCATATGAGTATCTGATTATATGGTCACTTATGTTCTGGGTCAATAGGAAATCGAACTTAGACCATTTGCGATGGTTCTTTGCGGATAACACCCAATTTATCAAAATCTTTATCGTAAGAAACAACGATCCATTTTCTGTTATACACGTCATGGATTGAAGCAATAAGAGAATCGATAAATTTTACAGAACTGTTTTCGTATATTTCT
>JAPLZT010000028.1 GCA_026394855.1 Candidatus Woesebacteria bacterium | reverse complement strand
AGGCCAACTTATTCTAGCTTCAAAGGCAGGATTATTTGAATTTGGCAAAAAGGATATAGATGATTTGGTAGATACAATGAAAGAAGTTCAATTGAAAATAAGGGTTGAAAGTATTAACGGGAATGAAGCTAAAAAACTGGCAGTAAGAATGCAAGATAAAATAATTGCCTTTTTCTCATCGGGACACATGGTTGGAGCCACACATGTTGTTAATAATCAACTGAACGAAAACGCAAAAGTATTTTCAACAGATTATCAAATATCTGAGATAAATCACCACTTAATGGAAGGTCTTTCTCACCCCGAAGCAAACAAAACAGTACTTTTTTCAATTTTCGTAAATTCTAATCTTTACACAGAAAGAATTCAGCAAAGATTTTCTCTTACTGAGGATGTCGTTAAAAAGCACGATGTGGAGGTTTTTGAATACAAAGCCAAAAGCAAAAACGAACTTTCGCAAAACTTTGAATTTATTCAATTCGGTGCGTATGTAAATTTATATCTGTCTATTCTTTATAAACAAAATCCCGGGCCTCTCCCTTGGGTAGATTACTTCAAAAACAAACTTGGTCAACCCCTAGGAAAATAACCTCTTCTATTCTATAATTACTTGTATGTCTGCCCATGAATTAGTTGTACCGCTTTCAAAAATCCGCAAAGACGATACTTCGTTAGTTGGAGGAAAAGGCGCTAATTTGGGAGAAATGATTTCTGCAGGTTTTCCTGTTCCTAACGGATTTGTTCTAACAGTTCACGCATACGATCTTTTTTTGAAAGAAAACGCGATTTATACAAAAGTTTTTGAACTACTAAAAGGTCTTGATGTTTCAGATTCCGATAGATTAACCGATATAGCCAAAAAGATTCAGACTATTATTAAAAATGGTGCGATTCCTCCCGAACTTATAAAAGAAACGGTTTCTGCCTATAAAAAACTCTCAGGTTTTATGAGTTATTCATTGGTTGCTGTAAGAACTTCTGCAACGGCTGAAGATATGCCTAAAACTTCTTTTGCCGGAATGGGGGATACCATTTTGAATGTTAAAGGAGAAGCAAATCTTTTGGAAGCCGTTAAAAGATGCTGGGCTTCACTTTTTACCGCCCGGTCTATTTTTTACAGAGTTGAGAATAAAATACCTCACGAAAAAGTAAAAATATCCGTAATAATTCAGAAAATGGTCCAGTCGACAGTTTCCGGAGTGATTTTTTCCATTGATCCGGTCACAAACGAAAAAGACAAAATTGTAATTGAATCTGTTTGGGGCTTGGGAGAAATGATTGTCCAGGGATCTGTTACTCCTGACAGATACATCGTTCAAAAAGAAACTTTTTCGATTCTTTCGAAGGAAATTTCCGACCAAAGCGTTCAATTAATAAAAGAGGGAACGGAAACAAAGGAACGGGAGGTCCCTCGTAAGACTCGGGATAAACAAAAAATATCTGATGAAGAAATTGTTAAGCTGGCAAAATATGCTGACCGTTTGCAAAAGCATTATTACTTTCCTCAAGATACCGAATGGGCTAAAGAAAAAGGGAAATTATATATAGTTCAAACGAGACCAGTAACTACCTTGGGGGTAGTTAAGAAAGAAAAAGAAGGCGATAAGATGACAGGACTTACCCCTGTTTTAATAGGAGCCCCCGCATCCCCAGGAATTGGAAGCGGAGAGGTTAAAATTGTCAGAAAGAATAAAGAGATTTCCAAAATAATGCCCGGAGATGTACTCGTAGCCAAAATGACTTCCCCCGATTATGTTCCTGCTATGAAAAAAGCCTCTGCAATTATTACCGATGAAGGAGGGCTTACCTCCCATGCCGCAATTGTTTCAAGAGAGTTAGGAGTCCCCTGCGTTGTCGGAACAAAAAACGCAACAACAAAACTAAAAGAAGGCGTAATTGTTACGGTTGACGGAGAAATAGGAGAGGTTTATTTTGGTTCAATGAAAAAAGAATCTAAAAAGCCTGAAGTTTCGGAGTCTATATCTCTATTAAAAACCAAAACCGCCACAAAACTATATGTAAATTTAGCAGAACCTGAAAATGCAGAAAAAATTGCAAAGCTTCCCATTGATGGAGTTGGTCTTTTAAGAGCTGAATTTATAATTAGTGGTATTGGAATTCACCCTAAAGAAGCAATTAAACTTAAAAAACAAGATGATTTTGTAGATAAACTGTCAAAACAAATAGAAGTCTTTGCCAAAGCATTTTACCCAAGACCTGTTATCTATAGAGCCACGGATTTTAAAACAAATGAATATAGAAGTTTAAAAGGAGGAGCTTACTGGGAACCGAAAGAACCCAATCCTTTAATGGGATTTAGGGGAGCTTTTAGATACGTTTCTAACCCCGATGTATTTAATCTTGAACTGGAAGCTAT
>JAPLZT010000059.1 GCA_026394855.1 Candidatus Woesebacteria bacterium | reverse complement strand
ATCAGAAAATTTATATTCGATTAAAGTTCCTCCCGTAAAATCAACCCCGTATTTAAGACCCCACTTAATAAGTGAAAATGCTCCCGAGGCAATAACAACACCCGATATAACCAAATAAAGCCAACGGTATTTCATCCAATTTACTGACCCTGTCAGCCAAGCTTTGCTTATCATTGTTTTACCTTTCTTTCTTTAACAAAAAGTCTAAGTAAATTTCTGGAAACTATAATTCCGGTAAATAAACTTATAGCAATTCCTAATGCTAAAGTTATGGCAAACCCTCTCACTGGTCCTGACGTATGCAAAAAGTTCCAATCCAATGGGTTTGCCAGGATAAATGCAGTCAATAAAGTTGCGATATTTGCATCCCTTATGGAATCCCACGCCCTTCCGAAAGAAACCTCCAATGCATCTGAAATTGTAGAATGTCTATCCTTTTCTTCCTTAAACCTTTCGAAGATTAAAATATTTGAATCAACCGCCATTCCGACAGAAAGAAGAAATCCTGCAATTCCGGGAAGAGTTAATACAACAGGAATTAGTTTATATAAAGCTAAAGTAATAACTCCAAAAACAATTAATCCAATATCGGCAACCAAGCCTAATTTTCCATAGGTTATAATCATGAATAATAAAACCATCCCGAGTCCCACCAAACCCGCAATAATACTTTTAGATATGGATTCTGCCCCCAAAGTTGCACCAATTGTTCTTTCTTCAACTACCTTGACGGGAACGGGAAGAGCTCCCGCATTAAGCTGAATCGAAAGGTTTTTAGCTTCATCTAAAGTAAATGATCCGGTAATTTGAGCAGTTCCTCCTACAATTTTTTCCTGTACGTTAGGGGCCGAAACCACATCATTATCCAAAACTATGGCAACAGGCTTGCCTACATTATTACCCGTTATTGTGGCGAATTTATCTCCGCCTTCCTTAGTAAAAGTTAAGGATACTGCCGGCTTTCCTGTATTTTGATCAAAGGTAACAGCACTTTCTGCCAAGTCAGCTCCCGTTAAATTTGTTGACTTAAGGGTCGCTGATGGCGTTGCACCATCTTTTCCGGGTATCTCAACAACCTCCGAAAAAACAAGCTGTGCGGTTCTTCCTATTAAAGCCTGTGCTTCTTTTGTGTCATTAATTCCAGGAAGCTCAACTATAATTCTATCCTTTCCCTGAAAGGTTGATGTTTGAACGTTTGGTTCGGAAATTCCAAAAAGATTAACCCTTCTTTCTATTACATTTCTTAAAGATTCCAAAGAAGAGTTTTTCTTGTCGGAAGAAATCTTTGAAGTATCTGCCTCAAAAACAAGCTGACTTCCTCCGGCAAGGTCAAGTCCAAGTTTTACTTCATTGTTAATTTTAATCTGACTTGGTTTTTTAATAGGAAGGCTGATATAAAGGCAGACTAAAAAAAGAAGAAAAATAAGAATGACTTTCTTTAATGGGGACGACATACTTGTATTTTAACTTACAAGGTCCTCTTCGTCACCCACCACCATAACTCTGCCGTAGGAAAGTATCCCCTGAAGGAATGGGTCTCTTCGTTTTTTTCTAAACTCAAACTCTTCCCTGCTCATTACTGTGTAATTTATTTCCTTTCCTCTTTTTGATTCTTCGGTTCTAATTAAAGTTGCAAGTTCGGGAAGAACTATATCCCCAACAATTAAAATATCAACATCATCTTCATGTTTTTTAGGTTGGCGTCTGACAAATCCACCTGAAAACATAATTGTATTAACTTTTCCAATCTTGTTTCGATTCTTAATAAGTTCCGATCCTAACCCCATTGTTTTTGCGGCAATTGAAAGAAGATCGCCGTAAAAAGGATGATCCCGCCTTACCCAATAATAGACTCGGTTGCCACGAGGCTCTTTTTTAAGAATTCCTACCTGTTCAAGTTTCTCAAGTTCACGCCTTACGGCATTAATTTCTTCCTTTAACTCCCTGACAATTCCCCTGACATGATACATCTCTTTTACATTGGAAAAGAAAAGTTCCAATATCTTTATCCTTACTTTAGAAGTAATAATATCCGAAAGATTTGCCATTTTCACTTGTGAGGCAGGCGTTAATATGCAACTTCATTTCCGGCAGGAATTATTTCTACCCAAATTTTACCTTTGACTAAAGAAATCTCCTTGCCGCTTCCGTCCAAATACTTAGTTCTTGACGCTTGTGCAACCTTTGACCAAGTTCCTTCTTTTACTTCACCGTTTTGAAATACCAGCGCCTTACCCGTACCAGTTGTTGTATAAATCATATGACCCTCTTTGTCAACTGGGCCTCTCTCTTTGGTAAACTGAATAATGACATTAGAGGCTGCAAGTTGAGTCTTTGTATCCATATCGATATGCTCCTTGCCCCCGTTAAACCTTAAGTAAACATTTTTTGCCGAATCATAAACCCATTTAACATCATAATCGGGTTTATTATCCCAAAATGAAAATGATATCTCTTTGGCAGTTGGACTCTCCTGTGATTTGCCGTCTACAAACTTCCAAGAAGTAAAACCGGAAACCCAAGGTTTTCCTTTGGCATCATTGTAGCCAAAGCCTCTCTTTGTTCCTTCCTCAAATAGTTTATCGGTTGATCCCATAAAAGTGTGTTCCGTAGCTGCTCCAGGAATTCTTTCATAGTCGCGCCAGACAATGGGAAAACCTATATTGGTTCCGGCATCCATAGAATTGCCTTGGGCATAGCGCCAATTTAAGACAACCAACTTTTTGAAAGCATCAACCTCCGTGGCCACATCTCCTTTAGGCTTAATTCCTCCCGGGCAGGAAGAACAAATATTATTAGCCCCTCCGGAATGAACAAAAAGAGGGATCCCGTATTCCTGAGCCCAGTCTATAAAATAGACTCTAACACTCCGAACCGGACCGATTCTAACATCCTGAGCCGAAGCATCGCAGTAAAAAACCGTCAAAAATCTGGTAATTCCTCCTTCGGCAACGGCCTCATAGACAACATCTGCGCGGGATAAACCGGATGGCGGACGGGAATCAGCGTGGTTTTCAATCATCGCAGTTATCGGCCTTCGGGTTTCCCAAATATCTTTCTCGGCTTTGGTAAACATCTGACCATTAATTGGACATGCCTCTGTTTTGGGAAGATCTAAATTGATTTTAGATTTACCATCTGCAGTTTTTGAAGAAGACGTTCCCGATTTTCCCTTACCCAAAATAAACGTAAATACTAAAACCGAAATTCCAACCGAAACCAAAAATAGTCCCAAAAGACTCACAACCAGCATGAAAGTCTTGGTTGATGTGATTTTTTTTATTTTAGTCAAGTATTCTTTCATTTAACAGCTTTTTCCAAAGCTTTCTTCTCTTCGCCTGACAACTCTAATTCACTCTTACCTTTTTTAATACCCTTCATATATACTCTAGTTCTTTCTCTGGTATGAAGGCAAGTGATAATTGCACCTGAGTCTTCTCCGTCCAAAAGCGCCAGTGAAAAACTATGGTCTCCTCCAATTTCCTTAAAAGGATTAAATCTAATTATACCAACCTTTTGAACATGGCATTTTCCCTCCCAATCAATCCTTTTTATTTCCTTCTCAACTCCCGCAATTGAATTGGAATTTTCTTCCTGAACTTTCAAAATTCTGCTTAATACCTTTAATAGTTCGTTTTCTTTCGTTCCTTTAGTCAGCTTTCGAAAGAAATTAAAAAACAAAAAAAAGATTACGCTTAAAACCGCAATCCAGACTCCACATACAATTAAAAGAACTAATTCCGCGTTCACTTAGATGTCATTTTTACATCTTGCAATCTTAGTGTCAAGGAGATATGGTTGGAAAAATGATCCATCACAAACCCACCCTAAGCTGGTCTCCTCAGGATCATGTCAATAGGCAAATAAATATAGGCTCAACCGCAAAAACCACAGGTTCAAAAGATGCAGAAAGAGCCGATATATTGGCAAAAGGAGAGTCAGGCTCGAACACCAAGCGTGCCATTATTAAAAGCCTAATTACCGTCAGCTTCATTCTGTGCCTAGAGTTGGTGATATACTTAGCCTGGAAAAGAAAATGATAATTTTCTTTCAACTGTCCTTGAGAGGAGGTGAATTAAATAATGGCAATGTACTGTGTTAAGTGCAGAGCAAAGAAAGAAGGCAAAGATGCCCAATCCGTAACGATGAAGAACGGAAAGAAAGCAACTAAAGCCGTCTGTGAAACTTGCGGCACAACAATGTTCAGGATCGGAGGGTAACTTCGATTGCGAACTAACACAAAAGGGCCAGTCTGCGCGTGCAGGCTCCCTTTTGTTGTAGAAGGAAAATTATCTTCGTTTCCACGAACTCCGTCTATCTGACTCTTCAGCTTGAGCAAAAACTGAGTTAACAATATCTTCCTGAGTCCATTTTTGTTCCGTCATTCTTTTTATTTCTTCCGCCATTCGTTTTCGATCTTTTCCCCACTTACATTTTTTAGGATTTGCATGATTTCCTTCTGCCTGATAAATGGTGTTACGATATCTTGGATTTTCCAAACCACTTTTTGTACTAGTTTTAAACATCTGATCCAACTTATTTTTATGCCCAAGAGGAACTGAATCCGAATCTATAATAAATTCTCTTTTTTTCTTTCGTTCTTCTCTACATCGTTCATTAATCGCCGTTTGAATTTGTGGACCCAAAATATGAACCTTATACTGAATATCTCCAAACAAACTATCTATAATCCCCCAACTGGGTATTTCCCCTCTCCCTCCTAAAATAATCTTTGGGTTTTCAATACGCACTTCAGTGGTATTATAATACCAACAGTGTCAATGAATAAAGTTAAATACAAAAGAGTTCTTCTTAAACTAACAGGAGAACTATTTGGAGAAAAAAACGGTAAAGGAATAAATTTTTCTTCTCTTGAGGAAATTGCCAAGAAAATAATTAAAATCTGGAAAGAAACTAAAGTCGAACTTGCAATAGTTGTTGGAGGGGGAAATATCTTCAGAGGCAGGGAAAGAGCAAAAAATGTCGATGAAGCAACCGCAGATTATATGGGAATGCTGGCAACAATAATAAACGGTATGGCTCTTCAGGAGGCCATAGAGAGACTTGGCGCTCCAACAAGAATGATGACGGCATTTGAAGTGAGTTTTGTTGCAGAACCATATATAAGAAGAAGGGCGATAAGACATCTGGAGAAAGGAAGGATAATAATTCTTACGGCAGGTGTAGGTAGTCCATTTTTTACCACAGACTCAGGAGCTGCCTTAAGGGCAATTGAACTTAAATGCAACCTAATCTTAAAAGCAACCAACGTAGACGGTATATACTCCAATGATCCAAGGAAAAATCCCAAAGCAACTTTTTACAAAAAATTATCATATGATGAAGCAATTAAAAAAGATCTTAAAGTTATGGATACCACAGCCTTCAGTCTTTGCAAAAACCATAAAATGCCGATTGTGGTTTTTAACATTAATAAACTGGATAGTATTGATAAAATCCTCAAAGGAAAAGCAATTGGAACTTTAGTTTCGGACTAATGAAAACTCTGAAGATAAGTATCAACCCTATCTAGACCATTCATAAATTCAGTGTCAACTTTTAATTTATATCCTCCTGCCTCATGCCCATGCGAAACATATTCATAAATAGTAGCCAACCTAATTAGATCTGGCGACATATATGACAGTAAATAAACAAGACTAGGCGCATGATATAACAGTCCCCAAATGCTTTTTACTGAATTTATTAACGAACTACCTTTTAGGTTATCTATCGGACCAATTTTGTTTAGAGAAAAATTTTTTATAATTTGATCTTGGATGTGACTCCTATACCACTCAATTTGCACAACCCCCTCGTCGGTATCATCACCTCTAATTAAGTATTTTGAAAATCCAGCCATATCGCCAAGTGCAGGGTGTAATTTTCCATTGTTCTTTTCGAGAAAATACACAATAAGTCTTGATAATGATAAGGGTTCTTGTCTATTCTGTAGGGTGTAAATATTCTCTATGTCTCTCTTAATTTGCTCATAATATTCTGTTACGTCTTCGTGAGAAAAAACATTCCCCAATTTCGGATAAAAATTTACGTATAGTTCAGTCCCCGGAAATGCCGCCATATTAGTATTAACCGTGTTAATTACATTTTGGATCTCTTCTGGTAAACGATTATAAAATACAGAGTATGGTACACTAGGATCTCCCCCGTCAATTACATTTTTTATGCATTCCAATAAATTTTTTCCTACAAACTTATCTCTTTCTGGATAAAAATGAATCTCCCTTTCTTCTATGGGTTTTGTTAAAAGACTAATGGTTTTATAATCGCCTACATATAAAGGGCTTTTATTCCAAATAATTGGAATTGTGGGATTTTTCAACCGAAACTCATCCACACCTTCTATTAAAATCTCTAAATAGGGACGATGGTTTGAATTATACGATTCTCCAGTTTCCCTTTGTATCAACCTTAAAGTTTCATCTGCATCGTTGTTATTTTTTTGAGCAAAAAAATCCGCAATAAGCCTAGTTCCTAAATTACCAGCTAAAGTATTTCCACTACTATCTGGTATTAATAATCCAGTAGCTAAACCAGCTAGAGTTAAACCTGCCACCTTAAGGAAATCTCTTCTGCTAACTGCAGTTCCACTTTGAGATGTTACTGATTTTTCAGTTGCTTTATCCACCTTTTGTAGTATACCAAAACTTACATAAGCAAAGGAAAACCCCACCTTTCGGTGGGGTTTAATCCATATACCCTGGAGGCTAGTAAGCAAAGCTTGGCCAATCAGAATTGGTAAGCGGAGCTTGGCTAGCCACTAACTTTGGTGCTCTGGAGGCTAGTAAGCCAGGTTCTGTTATTACGACGATCATCTGTCTATGCCCCAAACTTCGGTTCTCGGTAAGGCGACCTCAAGTGAACCATTCGTGGGTTGCAGCGGGGAGGATTGCCTCGTTTCACCTCCATCCTTTCTTTTAAAAAGGACGGAACTCGTCTCTGTGGCTCTAACTGGCGCTTACGCGCTCCGGCTTACACCGGACACCCTGCCTTATGCTGCCTGGACTTTCCTCTACAAGCCTTACGGCCCGCAGCGATCATCCTTCCTCCAGAGCAGGGCAATCTTATCAAATATTGAGTCTTTTTTCAATCTTTGGAAGATAAATATTCTTTTAATAAAACTTGAGAAGTAATAAGAACAGGCATGGAAACAAACACTCCGGCAATTCCTGCAAGCTTTGCTCCAACCGCAAGAGCCAAAAGTGTAATAATGGGAGAGACTCCTACCGATTTTTCCATTATTTTAGGAAAAAAGAAATAATTTTCAATCTGATGAATCAGTAGTCCCCAAAAGGCTGCAGCAAAACCTATAAAAGGAGAGATTCCAAATCCAATTATGACTGACGGAATTGCAGCGATAATTGGTCCAAGTGTCGGAACTATTTCTAAAAGCCCGGCCAAAATGGCAAGAGGCAGCGCATATGGAATTCCCAAAAGAATAAGTCCCAAGAAAGTTGCAATTCCAATTGCCAACATTAAAAGAAGTTGTCCTCTCATCCATCCTCCCAATCTAAATTCCAAACTGTCAATTACTTTACAAATTCTCTTTCCTTTTTCCTCGCCAAGAAATGATGACAGCTGGCTTTCCAATTTCTCTCTTGCCAAAAGAAGATAGAAGGCAAAAACCAAAGATCCAATAACCATAACCAGATTAGAAAAAAAGGAAACGCTCAAAGTAAGAACCTGACCGGGAATTTGAACAAGCTGGGAAAGAAGATTACTGGTTGTTTCCTTGCCCAAAAAGCTTGGAATTCCTGCATTTTCCAAATACCTTGGAAGTCCTGTTGCAAAACTCGAAGTTTCGTTAACCAGTGGAGTAATTATTGAGGCAACCACCGCCCCCAAAATACCCACAACCAAAATATAAACTAAGAGAACGGAAATTCCCCTGGGAATTCTAAACTTGGTCAGGCGGGTTACAAGCGGATTAAGAATTGCCATTAGTAAAAGAGAGACAAACATGGCAAAAATTACATCTTTAATGGAATATAGAAACCAAAGTAGGATGGCAAAAACTACAATAAAAATTACTGTCTTGTGGGAAATTTCAACCTTCCTTGGCACGCCCTAAGGATACCATTTTTTAACTAATTCTTCCACACTTTTGTATAGATTCTCATCCTGTGAGTCAAACCAATTAATGCGAGCGTCTTTTTTAAACCATGTTAATTGTCTTTTGGCATACCTCAATTCTTCTTTCTTCCAATCGTCAATAACCTCCTTTTTAGCAACCCTGCCTTCAAAATAATTTCTCCATTGCCTGTAGCCTAAAGAGGTCATCGACTGACTGTCCCAAGAAATTCCCGAAGAGATCAATTTTTTAATTTCCGCCTCAACCCCGTCACCAATCCTTCTATCTACTCTTTTTTCAATTTTTTTAGAAAGGTTCTCCAAAGAAGCCTGAAGTCCAATTTCCAGAAGCTGATACTTAGGCTTTTTGAAAAGTCTGGGAGTTTTTCCTTCAAGCTTCCAGGATGCAATTTCAATACCCCTTATCAATCTTCTTGGATTTAATTTATCGGATATATTCATAGATCCTGCTTTAATTGGATCGAGCTGAGCTAAAATTTCAAATAGTTCAGCAACATTCTTTTCTTCTAAATTGTTTCTTAACTTAAGATTTCGCGGAACAAAAGCGGTGGGAATTCCATCAACAACCGCCTTAATAAAAAGTCCTGTCCCCCCAACAAGAATGGGGAGTTTCCCATTTTTTTGAATATCGAGAGTCGCTTTTTGGGCAAACCTAATATAATTTCCAACACTGAAATTTTTCTTAGGATCAACTAAATCGTATCCCCAAATTTTTATTTTTGACTTCTCAATTTCCTTTAAATCTTTTCCAGTTCCAATATCAAGTCCCTTATAAACTTGTCTTGAATCGGCAGAAACAAGTTCCCCATCAAACTTTTTGGCAAGGTGAATTGCAAGAGAAGTTTTTCCTGTTCCTGTCTGCCCGCAAATAACCAAAAGTTTGTTTGTCATGTTAGCTGCTGGCGCTGGTATATTTCTTCAAGGCAAATTTCCAGAATTTGAGAGAAAGAAATAATATTAATCCTCCGAATACAAGCGACCAGGCAACTCCGATAGGGCTCATTAGTCCCATTATAGCCTTTGCCGGAAATGAAACCATAACCCCAATGGGGATTAAAAATGTAATAATCCCCCTTAAAGGTTCTTTATAAATATCAATTGGAAATCTACCGAGAGCGGTTAGATCCCTATAAATCATTATTGTGTGATCAATTTCCAAAGTTACAATCCCCAAGCCTAATACAAAAATATGAAAGGCAGAAGCGATGACCAAACCATTCAGTACAAGTAGTATGTAGAAAGTAGTATGTAGAATGGAAGGATTTAATAAACTTGCAACATAAAAAGTTGCGATAGTCAAAGGAATTATGGTTATTAAATCAATGACATCGGCTCCCCCCATTAGAGATCTAAAAAGAGCATTAATTGGTTTAGAAAGAACTAGGTCAAATCCCCCTGAAACAATCAAAGGTCTAAATCGATACACCTCTCTAAAAAGGAATTGAGAGATTGTATCAATTAAATTAAAGGTAAAGAAAAAAAGAAGAGTCTGGTTTAAGTTATATCCTGCAAGACTTTTTGTTCCTTTAAGTAGAAAGACGATAAAGGCAAAGAAAAAGAAAAATCTTATCAATTTTCCTACTAGGAAAATTGTCAGCGCAGCTTTTTGATTAAAAACCGCCAAAAATGAATTCCTGCTCATGAGTAACCAGATTTTAAAATATCTTTTCATTTTTACCTTCCTTCCGCCGAATACCTTTTTAAACCTTTTGCCCAGATAAATCTAACAGACATAAATAAAATAAATACCCAGGCAAAAGATGTAACCAAACCCCTAATTATTTCCAGGCCGGCAATTTTTCCTAAATAAACCTGCAATGGGAAAAACAAAAGATATGGAAATGGAGTTGAATAAAGAACTTTCTGAAAAGTGTAAGGCAGAATATCCAATGGGAAAACTCCTCCTGAAAGAAAATCGGTAATAATCGCAATAAATAAAAACTGGGCGGCCCAACCGTTTTCAGGCATCCAAAAAGCGGACATATTGGTTATAAAAAGAAGACAAAAGAATAAAATAACAGCGAGAATCAAAAAAACAAAAACCGCAAATAAAATAAGCAGATTTGTTTGTAAAAAAAGATGCGGTCTTAAAATTACGAACAATATGGTAATTTCAACAACAGAAAAGCTTAAATTAAGAACTTTACTAGCGGTATCCCTGGTTGCCCAATATTTAAAATAGCTTATGGGTTTTAATAAAAAGTTTGTAATATCGCCGTTTGATATTTCTCCGGCAACATCAACCGCTCTTGCCGAAAAAACAATTGCCCGCAATATTAGTATTCCAAAAACGTAAGTTAGAATCTTTTCCTGATTATAGCCAAATACTGAAGTTTCAGGATTTTTAAAAACAGAGCTCCAAAGAAAAAAGGTAAGAATAATCTGAAGGATATTTCTGACTCTCCACATTACAAAATTCAGCCGGTACGCAAATTCCTGTTGAAAAGATAACTTAAATATTTGAAGATATTTTTTCACTTATTTAGTTCGCCCCTAAAAACTTTTTTAATAATCTCTTCAACCGGAACCTCTTCAATGGTCAAATCATTTACCGGAAAGTTTTGCAAGATTTCGGCTGCGGCCACCGCTACGGTTGACCTTGGAACCGAAAGAGTAACTTCGGGAAATGAAACATATTTAACCGTTCCAATTTCTTCAACTTCCTTAATATCAATTTCCTTGGAAAGAGATATTTTAATTATTTTTTCTTTTGCAAACCTATCTGTCAGTTCTTCTAAAGCTCCGTCAAAAAGAATGCGCCCTGCGCCAATTACAATTACACGTCTGGCCAAATTGGTTAGATCGTCCATATTGTGGGAGGTTAAAATTATTGTTGCATTTTTCTTATAGTTATATTCGTATATAAAATCCCTGATTTTCTGCTGGCCTATAAGATCCAATCCGATTGTGGGTTCATCCAAGAAAAGTACTTTAGGTCCATGAAGAAGAGCTGCTACAAGTTCCATTCTCATTCTTTGACCCAATGACAATCTTCTGACTTGAGTTTTAAGAAGTTTACCTACATCAAGCAAAGTCACAAGTTCTTCAAGATTTTTTTCATAATCACGCCTTGGAATCTCATATATTTCACGATTTAATTCAAAGGTTTCAATTGCGGGCAAATCCCACCAAAGCTGGTTTTTCTGTCCCATAACAAGAGAAATTTGTTTTAGAAATTCAGGTTTTTTCTCCCAGGGATCATACTCTAAAACTTGGACAAAACCGGAAGAGGGATATAGAAGGCCTGAAAGAGTTTTTAAAGTTGTTGTCTTTCCTGCACCATTGGGACCAATAAACCCGACAAGTTCTCCGGGTTGAATAGTAAATGAAATTCCTCTTAAGGCATGAACCACCTTTTTCTTTGGAGAAAAAATAGATTTAATTGAACCTCTTAAACCTTTTTCTTTTTCGGTAACTTCGAAGTTTTTAACCAACCTATCTACAACAATTGCCCTGTCCATTAAGCCTAATTATACAGCGTTAGCGCGCAACTTGTCTTTTAAGCTTCTTGCCTGGGGTAAATCTTGGAGAACGGTGTGCTTTTATTGTTACCATTTTATCCGTATTGGGAATCTTTACGGTTTTTCCTTTCATTGAAATTACTCTGAATGTCCCAAATCCCGAAAGAACTACTTTTTCACCCTTTGAAAGAATTCGTCCAACTTCATCTAAAAATACTTCAACTGCCTCCGCCGCAGCTTTTTTTGTAAGATGGGCTTTTCTGCAAACTTGATCAATTAAATCCTTCTTTGTCATATCTAGCTTGAAAGCATATACATATCAGGATTAAAAGTCAAATTACACCATAAATTGAAAGACTTCCGTTGCCAACCCTTATTCTTGGCAAATCCAACATCTGTTTTTTGCATAATGTTCTGCCAGACTTTGTGGTAAATGCTAATTTATAATCAAGTCCTTGTAAAAAAGAAATTGCGGAACTGCTTTCCAAACCATATGGGTATGCAAATACTTTAGGGATGTTTAAACCTTTCTCATTTAGTTGAACGTCAGCGGTTGATACTTCCATTTTCAATACATCCTCTTTTGTTTTTACATTCTTGTGCGACCAAGTATGATTTGAAAAAAGAATTCCATTTCCCGCCATTTCAGATATTTTGTCCCAAGTTAGATAGTCCGTGTTATTCATTAGGCCTGTCGGAATAAATACGGTTGCAGGATATCCAAACTCTTTCAAAATTGGATAAGCATCGGTATAAAAATCGCCATATCCATCATCGAAAGTAAGAAGTACAGATTTTGAGGAAGGTTTAATTCCCTGTTCAAAAAAATTCAAAAGATCCTGCATTGAAATAACGTTATATGACTTATCTTTTAAATACTGCATCTGTACCCTAAAATCTGCAGTTTTTACCGTTAATCCTGTTTGATTTTTTTCCTTGGCAGCTTCCGGTGTTTGAATGTGGTGATACATTAAAGTAGGGAAATAGACACACGGACCATATAAGGTATTCATTTCGGAAAAAGTTAGCGGTCTTGGAGTTGGGGTTGCCGTAGGTGTTGGCGTCGGCGAAATACTTGGAATGGGAGAACTTGTCACTGAATGTGCCGGTGATTTAAACAAAGAAACAAAAAAAGCAAAAATTACAAGAATAATCTTTTTCATCTAGCTGCGGTTGTCTCGGTAGCTCTTACTTCTCTAATTACGGTTACTTTGATTTGCCCTGCATATTCTGCTTCTTTCTCAAGCTTTTTGGCAATATCGTGAGCAAGAACCGTAGTTCTGTCATCATCCACTTCATCCGGTTTTACAATTACGCGAACATCCCGTCCTGCCTGAAAAGCATAGACAGTTTCGACTCCGTCAAATCCTTTGGCAACATCTTCAATTTTTTCCATTCTATTGACATAATCTTCGTGCGGTTCATATCTTGCTCCGGGACGGGATCCAGATATGGCATCAGCAATCCAAACCAGTGTTGATTCAACAGATGAAAACGGTTTATCTTCATGGTGTTCGGCAACACAAGCTACAACCTCTTTAGGAAGTCCGTATTTTTTCAAAGTTGCAACTCCTGTTTGGACATGGGTTCCTTCTTCTTCAGTTACCACTTTTCCAATGTCATGAAGAAGACATCCCAGTCGTACAATATCTATACTGGCTCCGACTTCAGAAGCAAGCGACACTCCGATTTTAGTTTCCTCAATTGTATGAATTCCAAGATTTTGTCCATATGAAGTTCTGAACTTATATCTTCCGATAAGCCTTACCAGCTCTAAAGGAAGATTAAATACCCCACAATCATGAACAATTTGCTTTCCCTCTTCGAGTAAAACATCGTCCATCTGAGTCCTAACTTGCCTTACCACTTCCTCAATTCTTGAAGGTTGAATTCGGGTATCTTTAATAAGAAGATCTAATGCCCGTCTTGCAATTTCCCGTCTTATGGAATCAAAAGAAGAAACCCTAATTTCGTTGGTTTCGTCTATTTCAATTTCAACTCCGGCTTCTCTTTCGAAAGTTCTGATATTTCTTCCCCCTGCCCCAATAATTCTTCCTTTGACATCTTCATTGGGAACAGTAACTGTAGAAACCGTGTATTCGGCAACATATGAAGTTGCCCCATGCCTCATGGCATCAACCAAGATTTCTTTGGCTTTTTGACTAGCATCTTCTTTAATTCTTTCTTCAGCCTGCCTAATCTTTTTGGCAATTTCCCCGGTTAGTTCCTTCTGGACTTCATCCAAAAGCATCTTTTTTGCTTCATCTGAGGTTAAATTGGCAATCTTTTCAAGTTTTTTAATATTATCGTTTTGCATATGTATCTATCTTGAAGCAAAGAAACTTAAGTCTTTATTAAATAAGACCTGAGGCGAAAGAAGCTACATTTCCCGTTCTTCCTACCATATTCCTTTACTCTACCTGCAATTTTACCACTTTTTCGACGATTTCCCAACTAAATCCTTTTTGAGCCAAATATTGAGACATCTTCTGACGAGCCTCGCGTGGCTCAAATCTTTTCCATTTATATGCTCTTTTTTCAAGTAAATCTCTTGCCATTTTTTCTTCATCTATTTCTTCTTCCCCCAAAACTTTCTTTATTATTTCGTTACTAATTCCCTTGATTCTTAACTCTCCCTCAAGTACCCTTTTCGGCTTTGGCCGAAAACTCTGCCTTTGTTCTACACACCATTTTGCAAATTTCTCATCATCTATAAGTTACAAACGATTTAACCGATTAAACAGTTCTTCGTGCAAACTTTCATGAACCTTTTTTCTTC
>JAPLZT010000062.1 GCA_026394855.1 Candidatus Woesebacteria bacterium | reverse complement strand
ATATTTGTATCTTAAATAATCTTTTCTCCAGCCAAGTGCCATATTTATATTTCTGAAATACCAGCTCTAATGGTAAAAACAATCGCGGACGAATCGTCCTCGCTGGAATCAATTTTGTTTAACGAAACATCTTTAAATTTATTAACTGAGGATAAGTTTTTAAGAAATTGAGAGATATGTTGTTCGCTGCCGGAATATCCTACGATCTGTACAGAGTTCTCATTGTCGGAGATTGAATTTAGAATAACCTCTGGGGGAGTAAGTGAGGTAACTAAATTTACGTACTCGGATTTTTGAGTCAGAGAGGTAGTTTTGGTAAAAATATCAATCTGTTTTTGAAAAGTTCTAAATTTCTTTTCGGTTTCCGCAAACGATACAATTATTGCCTTTTTTTGAAGAATCACATCATTGAGGTCGGAATTGTTAGCGTCTAACCAAAATCTTGAAAGAAATGCTGCCATTACAATCATCTCGGTTATAATGACGATAATTCTAAACGAAGAAAGAGTCCATTTTAAAATTCTTCCCAAGGTCGATCTCTCAAATTCCTTTTGCGGAAGAAGATTTATTTTTAATTCTTTTTTGGCAGCGGACATGACCTAATATTACCATATACGAAGGCGCGAAAGTGCAGACTTAATTCTTGCGGCTTTATTTTTATGAATTGTGTGTTTTTTGGAAGCTTTATCGGCTAAAGAAATTGCTTTCTGGATGGAGTCCTTTGAAGGATGCTTTTTGGCAGCTCTCACCGCAATTTCGAGTTTAGAAATGATGACCCTATTAATCTTTGCTTTTTGGAAGGATCCTCTTAAAGCTCTTTTTGCTGTTTTAGTTACTGGCATCGCAATAGTATAATCGACATTAAGCATGAAATCAATCAAACAATTTTTAAATTCCCAACAAACCTCGGTTCTTTCCGCTGCCACCTTAATTATGGTTATGATTATTGCCTCGAGGCTTTTAGGGCTTGTGAGACAAAGAGTATTGGCTAATTTTTTTGGCCCCAATGATCTTTCACTTTTTTTTGCAGCCTTTAGGCTACCTGATCTTATTTTTGAAGTTTTAGTTTATGGGACTTTTGCCTCAGCTTTTATTCCCGTTTTTACTAAAGCCCTAAAAGACAAAGAAAAAAATGTTTGGGAAATAGCATCGTCAATTACAAATATTGGAGTAATAATCTTTTCCGTACTTGCCCTTATCGTCATGTTTTTTGCCAATCACCTTTACGGTATTCTGATACCGGGGTTTATTCCGGAGCATAGGGATCAAGTAGTTGTTCTTTCTAAGATTCTTTTTGCGGCTCAGGGATTTTTTGTCATAAGCTACGTTCTAACTGCTGTACTTGAATCTTCAAGAAGATTTTTAATGCCTGCAGTTGCTCCGCTTTTTTACAACTTGGGAATAATCTTGGGAACCATTTTTTTCTCCCCAAAACTTGGACTGATGGGACCTGTTATAGGGGTTGTTATTGGAGCTTTTTGCCATGCTGCGGTTCAGCTTCCCCTGGCAATTAAATTGGGATTTAGATTTTCTTTTAAAATTCGGATCTCTCAGGATGTTAAAAAGATTGGCAGGCTTTCACTTCCAAGAGTAATTGAAGTGATATTTTTACAGGTTGCCAAAAGCGTTGAACTTTTACTGGCTTCCTTAATTTCAACAGCGGCCTATACTTATTATACTTTCGGAAATTCCTTGCAACTTCTTCCTGTTGGCCTTTTTGGGACATCGATTGCCAAAGCCGCTCTTCCCACTCTTTCCAGGCTTTCCGATGATAAAGAAGAGTTTAGAAAAATATTGTTTAACGCTCTTTATCAAGTTTCTTTTGTAGTTCTTCCCGCAGCATCTATCTTGATGATTCTTAGAATTCCTCTTGTAAGGCTTGTGTTTGGTACCAATCTTTTTGATTGGGAATCAACCGTGCAGACAGGTCTTGTGGTTTCTGCTTTTGGAATGGGAATTATCTTTCAGGTGTTCAATTCAATTTTGGCGAGAGCTTTCTACGCCCTTCATAACACCAAAACTCCTGTAATAATTTCTATTTCCTGCATTACCTTAAATATAATCTTGGATTTTATATTAATTAAGGTTTTTAAGTTTCCTGTTTGGGGACTTGCGGCTGCATTTTCACTTGCCTCTTTTATTCAAGCTTTAGTTTTATTTATTTTAATGTCTAAAAGACTTTACCAGAATTTTTCTTTTAGAGCACTCTCGCCTTTTATTAAAGCAATTTTAGCTTCTTTGGGGTCGGGAATGGTAATGTATTTTATTCTTAAGTTTTTTGATAGATCAGTTTGGGTAAAAAGGCTTTCATTCTTGGGAAAAATTGATCTTGACCGATCAATACCCTTTGAGAAATTTGTCTTAAACACCCAGTATGGTTTTAATCTTCTCATGCTTACCTTAATGACTGTGACGGTTGGAGTAATTACCTATATACTTCTTTCACTACTCCTTAAGTCCGGAGAGCTTAAGTTTTTTGCAGGCTACATTAAAAGGATTTTCGTTTCGAAAAAGGTTTCCCCTCTTCCTACAGACCCTCTTGACAACATTTAGTGTGCGCTATCCAGTTTTGAAACCAGTTCGTTGAGTTGTATACTCTTTCTGTGGAGGATCATACGGAAAAAACAGCTGAACAGGAAATTAATCCAGTAGAAAAAATTGTTTCTCCCGAAATAATGGCTGAAGGGTTGGCAGGAGGTGTCCTTGTTGGTTTTGAAATGGTGAGAGATAGGGCCGATAACTACACGACTAACCCACTTGGATTGAATCGTGGCCCAGTTCCTCAAGGGGCAGTTGAGAATTGGGTTTTCTCTCACGTAGGCGATATTGCTGAGGTTTCTCTTCTTTTTGGAGCCACAAGGGTTGCTCTGGTTGGAGCGAATGAGGTATTAAGTAGAACGACAGGAAAGAAAATCCCTGATGAGGCTTGTTTTTGGGCATCGATGATCACAAGTGTTGCAATACCCTCTTTAATTGAGTTGAATGTGATTCATCTTTCGTCTCTCAGCGACAAATTTAGTTCAACATCAGATCCTGCCGATCTTTTTGGTGTTGGGGTGGCGGCAGTGGGAATTGCTGCAGCCCATTATGCATCTAAATATCGTGAGCCAATTAAAAAACTTGCAGCCTTAATAGGTGGAAAGTTTGTTGAGGGAAGTAAATTTGTTGCTAGAAAACTACAAGAGTCAAAAGATAAAATGGCTTCAGTTGGGAGTGGGCAAGTAAGTAGTGATCAGTTGGCTAAGAAGTAGATTGATGTTAGTATAAATTATGTTTGATAAAGCAAAAATGTTAGCTCAGGCGTATAAGCTGAAAACGGCTATAGAAGCTGAAGTGGTAGAAGTTGAAGAAAACGGAATGAAGATAAAAGTTGGCGGTGACCAAAAAGTAAAGTATTTATCAATCAATGGTGTAGAAAATAAAGCTTTAATGGATATTATTAACAAGGGAATCAGAAAGGCACAGGAGGTAGCGGCTATAAAGATGAAGGAAATGGGTGGACTGGAAGGTTTGACCTAGATAGATCTCAATTTATTTATTCTTCCCTGTTTAACCTCTTGACAACATTTAGCACTCATGTTAGTCTAGTGCTAACCCTTTGCAGGGTAAACCATGACAAACGGACTTTCGGCCAGACAAACACAAATTTTAAAAGCTTTAATTGATGAGTATATTGAAACTGCCTGTCCTGTCGGATCTGAAAACTTAGACAAAAAATATAACCTTGGAGTATCCCCCGCAACCATCAGAAATGAAATGGTTTCTTTAACTAAAGCCGGGTACTTAAGGCAGCCCCATACATCTTCAGGAAGAATTCCAAGCCCTGTTGCGATGAAATTCTATGTTGATCAATTAATGGAAGAAAAACAAATGAGCCTTGCTGATGAGGTTAAAGCAAAGGAAGAAATCAGGGACTCGAAAGATAATTTAGATAAACTTCTTGATGAGGCAACCCATGCGCTGGCGGCAAGAACGAGAAGTTTGGCTCTTACCGCAATTGACGATGGCAGAGTTTGGCAGGCGGGATACGCTAATATTTTTACCAACCCGGAGTTTAACGACATGGGGATTTGTTCCGGACTATTTTCTTTTCTTGAGGAAGCTCAAAGTATACACGAACTTCTCTTTGAAAGATCAAGTTTGACAGATCCCTTTGATGTTTTATTTGGTGAAGAATTAAGTTGGCCCGAGTTAAATTCTGTAGGGATTGTTACGGCTCATTTTAATGCTAAAGGAAAAAGCGGAGTTTTGGGGGTTGTGGGTCCCATAAGATCAAGTTATTCTACGGTGGTTCCCATTGTCAGATACTTTTCCACTATGATAGAGGAGGTAGCCGGCAAATGAGAGTAAGTATGAAAAATCAATTGGCAAGGGCTCTTGCCGATTATGATAATTTAAGAAAAAGGGTTGAAAGAGAAAAGGAAGATTTAGAGAAACTGGCAAGTCTTAAGCTTATTTTACGGTTCTTACCGATACTGGATAATCTCAGGCAAGCCCAAAATCATTTAAAAGATGCGGGACTTGCGATAACAATTGGAGAGCTCGAGAATCTTTTGAAAGATGAAGGGGTTGAGGAAATAAAACCCAACAGGGGAGATAATTTTGATCATAATCTGCATGAGGTTATAGAGGTAGTTGAAAATTGTCAGGAAAAAAATAAAATAGAAGAGGTAGTTCTTTCCGGTTGGAAGTTTAGAGATGGAATTGTAATTAGACACGCAAAAATAAAAGTATGTCAAAAATAATTGGAATTGATTTAGGAACAACAAATTCTTGTGTGGCTGTTATGGAAGGGGGTCGTCCCAAGGTTATTCCTGCGGCAGACACAGGCAGGAATATCACACCTTCCGTTGTTGAACCTGTAAAAAACCTGGTTGGCGATGTAGCCAAACGCCAGGTTGTTCTTAATCCCAAAAATACTGTTTATTCGGTTAAAAGGTTAATGGGGAGAAGGAATGATGACAAAGAGGTTACAAGAACCAAGGTAATGGTTCCATATGAAATTATTGCAGGTAAAGACGGAGGTGCAGTAATTGATATAGAAGATAAAACCTATACTCCTCAGGAGATTTCTGCAAGAATTTTAATGAAACTAAAGAAAGATGCCGAAAGCTACTTGGGAGAAACTGTGGATCGTGCAGTTATTACGGTTCCTGCATATTTTGATGATTCCCAGAGGCAGGCAACAAAACAAGCCGGAGAAATTGCGGGCTTAAAGGTTGAAAGAATAATTAATGAGCCAACCGCAGCGGCTCTCGCCTATGGAATGGATAAAAAGAAGACCGAAAAGATTGCGGTTTACGATTTAGGTGGAGGAACGTTTGATATTTCAATTCTTGAACTTGGGGAAGGAGTATTTGAAGTAAAAGCAACAAACGGAGACACCCACTTAGGGGGAGACGATTTTGACGAAAAGATTGTTGATTACATAGTAGCTGAGTTTAAGAAAGAAAATTCGGTTGATCTTAAAGCCGACAAACAAGCTCTTCAAAGAGTAAGGGATGCGGCGGAAAAAGCAAAGATAGAGCTCTCCGCAGCTTCCGAAATTGAAATAAACCAGCCATATATTACCCAGAAGGACGGCACGCCTATGCACTTAACCATGAAATTAACCAGGGCCAAGCTTGAGGACCTGGTAAGTGACCTTATAGAAAAAACCCTAAAGCCGGTTGAGGCCTGTTTGAAAGATTCAAAGTTGGACGCTCACGATATTAACGAAGTAATACTTGTCGGGGGTATGACCAGAATGCCGAAGGTTGTTGAAACCGTAAAGAACTTCTTCGGTAAAACTCCAAATCAATCAGTTAATCCCGATGAAGTTGTTGCAATTGGAGCAGCAATTCAGGCAGGAGTTTTGGGAGGAGAGGTCAAGGACATACTTCTTTTGGACGTAACACCATTAACTCTTGGAATTGAAACTCTAGGTGGAGTTGCAACCCCGATGATTACAAGAAATACAACTGTTCCGACAAGCAAAACAGAGGTTTTCTCTACAGCTGCAGACAATCAAACACAAGTTGAAATTCATGTAACTCAAGGGGAACGTCCGATGAGTGCAGACAATAAATCTCTAGGGAGATTTGTCTTAGATGGAATTCCTCCAGCACCCCGTGGTGTTCCGCAGGTTGAGGTTACTTTTGATATCGATGCATCAGGGATTTTGAAAGTTTCCGCAAAAGATAGGGCAACCGGAAAAACCCAGAATATTACAATAACCGGAGCAATAGGACTTTCCGAAGATGAAGTTAAAAGAATGCAGGCTGAGGCTGAGCTTCATAAGGATGAAGACAGCCGAAGGGCTGAGCTTGTCGAAGCCAAGAACAAAGCCGATAATCTTGTGTCACAAGCAGAAAAAGCCTTAAAGGACGCAGGAGACAAAGCTCCTAAAGATGTAAAGGAAAAAGTAGAAGAAAAAATAAAGAAAGTAAAAGAAATAAAAGATAAAGAAAATGTTTCAAAGGAAGATTTGGAAGCTGCAACTAAAGACCTTTCGGAAACCTTAAGCCAAATAGGTCAGGCTATGTATTCTCAGGGGAAAACAGAAAAACCGAAAAACGGAGAGGAAGAGAAAAAAGAATCCTCCTCCGCTAAAGCTACGGAGGACAAGGAAAAAGTTGAAGAAGGGGAAGTAGTAGAATAACTTCATGGCCACAAAGTCCGATTACTACGATATTTTAGGAGTAAGTAAATCTGCAAGTGCGGATGAAATAAAAAAGGCTTATCGCAAGCAGGCCTTAGAGTGGCATCCGGATAAACATGCGGGGTCGGATAAAGAGGCTGCTGAAAAAAGATTCAAAGAAATAAACGAGGCATATCAAATTCTTTCCGATAAGGAGAAGAAATCCGCATATGATCAGTTTGGTCATGATGCATTTACTCCAGGAGGATCTGCAAGAGGAGGTAATCCATTTGCCGGTGGGTTTGGTGGTCAAGGTGGGCCATTTACATATACTTATTCAACTTCGGGTGGAGATGGGGGTAACCCATTCGGCAACTTTGATTTTGGAGACCCCTTTGATATTTTTGAAAGTTTTTTTGGCGGAGGGGGAAATCCATTTGGTGCCCGTCAGAGAAGAAGTATACCAAGGTATTCCATAAAGATTGATTTTATGGAAGCTGTAAAAGGAGTTGAAAAGACAGTTAATGTTGAAGGAGGCAAAAGAACAATCAAAATTCCGGCAGGGATATATGAAGGAGCAAGAATAAGTTTTGGAGATTTCACCCTTTCGGTAAATATTAAACCTGACAACTTGTTTGAAAGAAATGAAGACGATATTTATGTAAATGTAATAGTTCCCTATTCGTTAGCTGCATTTGGAGGGGAAATAGAAGTTCCGACAGTAGACGGGGCTGTAAAAATTAGAGTAAGGGCAGGAACCCAGCCTGGAACGACGATACGTCTAAGAGAAAAAGGTGTAAATCACCTTCATGGCAGAGGCAAGGGAGATGAATATGTTAAATTAAACATCCTTGTTCCTGAAAAGCTTTCAAGGGAACAAAGAAGAGTCGTTGAGGGAATGAGAGAAGAGGGACTATAAATTTTAATTGACTTCTTTTGGCTTCTGGGATAGAATTACATTTGGTGGTGGGGAAGTCCCACCATTTTTTGTAATATGCAGACACCTAGAACAGAATTTGCACAGGCACTTAAGGCCATAGCTAACGAGCGGGGTCTCGATCCTTCTATTATTGTAGAAACTATTAAAGAAGCAATAGTTGCTGCTTATAAAAGGGATGCAAGAGAGCAGGGGGAAGACATTGAAGAACAGATATTTACTGTTCAAATTGATCCTAAAGATGGCGGAGCCAAGATATTTCAGGATAAAAAAGATGTAACTCCTCCGGGGTTTGGAAGAATTGCCGCGCAAACCGCAAAACAGGTTATTCATCAAAAAATAAGAGAGGCAGAAAAGGGAGCTATTATGGATGAATTTTCAGGAAGAGTTGGAACTCTAATTTCCGGAATGGTTTTAAGGTTTGATGGACCGGATGTAAAAATTGATATAGGAAGAACCGAGGCTATAATGCCGGCTATTGAAAGAATTCCTAATGAAAGACTTAATTTAAATCAAAGACTTTCGTTTCTTCTGAAAGAAATAAAAGAAGGACTTCGTGGAAAAGAAATAATTCTCTCCAGAGCAGATCCTTTATTTGTAGAAAAGCTTTTTGCCAGAGAAGTTCCCGAAATTGCGTCAGGAAACGTAACCGTTAAGTTAATTGCCAGAGAAGCCGGAGTTAGAACTAAAATTGCAGTTATCTCAAGTCAGCAAGGGGTTGATCCTGTGGGGTCCTGTGTCGGTCAAAAGGGAGTAAGAGTTCAAGCAGTAACCAACGAACTTGGCGGGGAAAGAGTAGATTTGATTTCGTACTCCGAAGATTTAGAAGAACTTGTAAAAGCATCTCTTTCTCCGGCAGACGGGCTTTCGGTTAAAGTAAGTAAAAAAGATAAACTGGCGAAAGTTTCAGCTCCGGATGATCAGCTTTCATTGGCAATTGGTAAAGACGGGCAAAATGTAAGACTGGCGGCAAAACTTACCGGACTTAGAATTGAAGTTGAAGGAACCGGAGAAAATCTTAATCCGGAAGTTCCAGAAGTTAAAGAAGAAAAGAAGCCTGAATAATATGATAATTCATACTTCTAAAAATAATTATGCAAATACGACCACCTATTGTCACAGTTTTGGGCCACGTTGATCACGGTAAAACGACTTTAATCGGAGCGATTAGGAAAGTTGACATGACTTCTAGGGAGGCTGGTGGTATTACTCAGAGTATTGGTGCGTCAGTGGTTACAACAAAGGAGGGTAAGAAAGTTACCTTTATAGATACCCCAGGCCACGCATTATTTACTCAAATGCGTTCAAGAGGCGCAAAGGTCTGCGATATAGCAATATTAGTTGTTGATGCTTCAGATGGGGTTAAACCACAAACTTTGGAGGCACTTCAACTCATTAAAGAAGCAGGAATGCCTTTTATAGTTGCAATTACCAAAATTGATCTTCCTGCGGCAGATATTGAGATGGTTTTAGGACAACTTGAAAAACAAGGAATCTTGTTTGAAGGAAGAGGAGGAAATACTCCCTACCTTGGAATTTCTGCAAAGACAGGCAAAGGAATAACGGAACTTCTTGAGATGGTTACCTTGGTTTCGGAAGTTTCTGAAATAAAAGGAGATTCAAAATCCTCTCTTTTGGCTGTTGTTATAGAAACATCAAAAGAAAAAGGAGGACTGACAGTTTCTTTGGTGGTTAGAGACGGAACACTAAGAGTTGGAGACACTTTATACGCCGAAAAATCTGAATGCAAAGTTAGGGGACTTTTTGATTATCAGGGAAAGGGAGTCAAAGAAATTCTTCCGGGAGAGCCAGGTCAGATTTTAGGTTTTTCAGTATTACCTGATGTTGGTTCTGTTATATCAACAGACAAAAGTTTAATTAAAGAAAGCGTTAAAGTTGCGACGAAGAAAGATCAATTTAAAAAGATTAAAGAGGATGAGCTTCCTGTAATTTTAAAAGCTAAAAATGTTGGGGCGTTGGAGGCTTTGGAATCCTCGCTTCCTCCCAAAGTTATTGTGGTTAATTCGTCGGTTGGAGACGTATTGGAAAGCGATATTTTAATGGCTAAATCAACCGGGTCCAGAATTTTCGCATATGATACAGGAATATCTAACTCTGTTCTAAAACTTGCTGAAGCCGAAAAAGTTAAAGCATATAAATTTCAAATAATCTATGAACTAATAGATAAACTGCAGGAGATTTTGGCCGGAGGAAAAGAAGAGGTCTTGGGAAAAGCTGAAATAATTGCAAGCTTTCCCTTTAATGACAAGAAAGTTGCGGGTTGTAAAGTTACAAACGGAAAGATTGTAAAAACAGCCAATCTTTACCTTGAGAGGGGCGGGAAGGAAGTAGGAAGAATAAAAGTACTATCTCTTAAAAAGGCAAAACAGGAGGTAATGGAAGTTAAACCCGGTGAAGAATTTGGCATTCTTTTTGAGCCCCAACTTGATTTTACGATCGGTGATGTGATAGTATCGGTCGCAAAGTGATGGACAACACATTTCCCTCTTTAATTACCTCTGCCAACTCAATTCTGATTTTGATATCGGATAAACCGTCTTTTGATCAGGTTGCAGCCGCTCTTTCACTTTATCTGTCTCTGGGAGACAAAAAAGATGCTTCAATTTCATCTCCCAAGCCCATGACTGTTGAATTTAATAAGCTTGTTGGGGTGAATAAAATAACTCAGGAATTAGGCAACAAAAACTTAACAATTCTATTTAAAGATTACCTTGCAGAAAACATTGAAAGAGTTAGTGCGGATGTTGAAGGAAGCCAATTTAAATTAACCGTGATTCCAAAACCCGGATTAACGTATCCCCAAAAGGAACAGGTGGAACTTTCTTCCTCTGGGTTTGCCTCCGATTTGACAATTTTGGTAGGTGGAGATAGCGATTCAGATTTTTCAAGCCTTAATACAGAAGATTTAAACGGAGTAAAAATAGTTCATATTGGCATAAAACAGTTTTCAGCCTCACCCGATAAGGGAATAGTCTCATATACGCTTCCCGTTTCATCTCTTTCGGAATTGGCAACCATCTTAATAAAAGAAAGCAGTCTAACGCTAGATGGAGATTCTGCTACAAACTTAATTGCGGGGATTGAAGAAGGAAGCAATAATTTTACGGGAGAGGGAGTTTCTGCGGACACATTCGAAGTATTTGCTCATCTTTTAAGAAGCGGAGGAGTAAGGACACAAAAAGGTGGTTTAAAGAAAGAATATCCAATAGGATCAATTCCGGGACAGGATCTAAAAGTACCTGCCCGCAATGCTACGCAAAGCGTTGCAGGCGGGGAAAAGGCGGTGGTAGAGCAACCACCAGAAGAAACGCCGATAAATTCGGCTCCAAAAGACTGGTTTGAACCCAAGATTTACAAAGGGACTTCAGTTAGTTAATTTTACCATTTGAGTTATTGAGAAAAGTCTGGTATTATTCCCAAAGATGTTTACAAGGTTTTCCCACTTTGCGTAAAGCTACGAGGGATTACTTTGTAAGACATGACAATATGGCATTATCAGTAGACGAAAAGAAAGATATAATTAAGAAGTTTGCCAGGGAAAAAGCCGATACAGGTTCTCCTGAAGTACAAATTGCACTTCTTTCAAATAAGATTAATAAATTAGTTAAGCACTTGAAGGAACACGGTCAGGATGTTCATTCAAGACGTGGGCTTTTGGGAATGGTTGGAAAAAGAAGGAGACTTCTTTCCTACCTTCAAAAAAGGGACGAAAAGAGATATAAAATATTAATCTCCGAACTAAAACTAGACAAGTAATCAATGAAAAAAATCGAGAAATCTATTGAGTTAGGAGGAAGAAAACTTACACTCCAAACAGGACTTTTGGCTGGACAAGCATCTGGTGCAGTCCTTGTTTCATATGGTGGGATATTTTCCTCTTTTTGTTGAATATCAGGAAAGACTATATGCAGGGGGAAGGATTAAAGGAAGCCGTTGGGTGAAACGCGAAGGAAGACCATCAGATGATGAGATCCTTTCGGGAAGATTAATTGACAGGTCAATTAGACCTTTGTTTCCCAAAACTTACAAAAAGGAAGTTCAGGTAATGGCAACCGTTCTTTCTGTTGATATGGAGAATGATCCGACAATTGTTGCAGCTTTGGGAACTTCGGCCGCAATTGCCATATCTCAAATTCCCTGGAAAGAAGTAGTTGTTACCTTAAGGGTAGGAAAAATTGATGGAAAATATGCTATTAATCCTCTTATTTCTCTGATGGTGGGTTCTTCAATGGATTTAATAGTTTCCGTTACCGAAAAATCAATTTTAATGGTTGAGGCAGGAACAAAAGAGGTTACAGAAGAGGAAATTTTGGAAGGAATTGAATTTGCCCAAAAAGAAGGAAAAGCAGTAATTAAGTTTATAAATGAATTTGCAGAAGTTACCGGTAAGAAAAAAGAGACAGTTCCTGCAGATGAAATAACCACAGAACTTAAATCAAAAATAAAGAAGATTGCAGGAGATAAATTGGAAGAAATTCTTAAAGAAATGGCTCTTCATGAAGGAAGCGGAGGAATTTATTCTGAAGTTAAATCCGCCGTAATCGCCGGACTATCCGAGGAAAAACCGGATATAGTTGCAGGTGCTTTTGAAAAAGTTCTTAAAGAGGAAGCCAGAAAAATTACTCTTAAGGGAAAAAGGGTTGACGGCAGAAAGTTTGATGAAGTCAGAACTCTTTTCGGTGAAGTTGGGATTTTACCCAGAACTCACGGAAGTGCGATATTTTCCAGAGGCCAGACACAAGTATTAACCATTGCAACACTTGGAGCTCCGTCTTTAGGTCAGTTGATAGAATCGGCCGAAGGAGAAGAATCAAAACATTACATGCATCATTATTCCATGCCTCCTTTCTCAACCGGGGAAGTAGGTAAGGTAGGTT
The DNA here is from genome assembly GCA_026394855.1 of Candidatus Woesebacteria bacterium. GTDB lineage: Bacteria > Patescibacteriota > Microgenomatia > UBA8517 > UBA8517 > JAPLZT01. The sequence continues at coordinate 2,169 of JAPLZT010000062.1, read as the reverse complement.
CTCCCAATAGAAGAGAAATAGGGCATGGAGCTTTAGCCGAAAGAGCCTTATTTCCTGTAATTCCAACCGAGGATAAATTTCCTTACACAATTAGACTGGTTTCTGAGGTTATGAGTTCCAATGGTTCAACCTCAATGGCATCAACTTGCGGATCAACCCTTGCTCTAATGGATGCCGGAGTTCCAATAACTTCTCCCGTTTCAGGGATTGCCATGGGACTTGTAATAGACGGAAAAGATCATGCGGTTCTGACGGATATTTGCGGAATGGAAGATTATTTGGTTGGCGATATGGATTTTAAAGTTACGGGAACTGCCAAAGGAATTACGGCACTTCAACTTGATGTAAAAACTCTTGAGTTAACACACGCAATTTTGAAGGAGGCAATAACCCAATCCAAAAAAGCAAGAGCTGAAGTTCTAAAGGCAATACTTGCAACTTTAAAGGAACCAAGGGAAAAGGTTTCTGCTTATGCTCCAAAAATTAGGGTTGTTATGGTTCCTGTAGAAAAAATCGGAGAAATAATCGGTCCCGGAGGAAAGATAATTAAAAGGATTATTGCAGAAACCGGAGCCCAAGTCGAAGTAGAAGATGACGGATCGGTAAATATTTCCGGAATTGATGGAGCCAAGGTTGACGCGGCCGTTACCATGGTTGAAAACCTTGTAAAGGAAGTAAAAGCTGGTGAAATTTATGAAGGGGAAGTTGTGAGAATTCAGCCATTTGGAGCATTTATTCAAATTTTACCGGGAAAAGATGGAATGGTTCATGTTTCTGATATGGGTGAGGGATTTGTAAAAGATCCCAATGATGTTGTAAAAATTGGTCAAAAAGTTCAGGTAAGAGTAAAGGAAATTGACGATCTTGGAAGAATAAACCTTTCCATGAATATGGATCCGACAAAGGATAAGCCTAAGGAAGATAGAGGCCCAAGAAGAGAAAGTGGATTTAGAGGTAATGATAGAGGAGGGTTTGGAGGAGGAAGAAGTTTTGGAGATAGAGGAGGAAGCTTCGGTGGCCCAAGAAGGGATTTTTCCCCAAGGCCAAGATTCGGATCAGATCGAAGTTCTGGACCTCATTTTCCAACTTCAAGGTTAGCCGATGACGGCAAAAAAGACTTCGGGAGATAAAATTCTGCGCGATTATCTGCGTGATTATTGCGTGATATGGTATACTTATTACAATGTTTAATCCGAAGTATCGAATTACAGACAAAATCCTCTCCGATTTAACCAAAATTTCGGAGATTAAATCATTGGTCGAAAAAAGCAACATTTTGCCCGCAAGAGAGATCTTTTTAAAAAAGGTAGCAACTGTAGGGATGGCTCATTCATCAACGAGTATTGAAGGTAACACCCTTAATGAATATCAAGTTGAGAAATTAGCTAAAGGCGAAAAAGTTTCAGCAGAGGCGCGGGAAATTTTAGAGGTTAAAAATTATTTACAAGCACTAAAACTGGTTGATAAAATTCATGAGTCTAGAAAACCACTTGACGAAAAAGTAATATTAGATGTTCACAAATCAGTAATAACGGGCCTTATTGATGAAAACAAAGTCGGTGTTTTTAGACGCGGTCCGGTTTATATTGTAAACGTGTCGGCGGATGAAAACGAAGAATTAGTATATACTCCTCCGAAATTTGACAAAGTCGAACCATTAATAGATGAACTGATAAAGTGGATGAACAAAAAAGATGATATCCATCCGATTATTAAAGCAGGAATTTTTCACTATCAATTTGTTTCAATTCATCCCTTCCCTGATGGCAATGGCAGGTCTACTAGGCTTTTAACATTACTATATTTGTACCAGTCAGGTTATGTTTTTAAAAAGTCGCTTGTTTTGGAAGATTTTTATAACAATAATAGAAAAAGATATTACGAAAATTTACAAACAGGGAAAAGTTTTGACGCAAGAGAAAATGCAGATTTAACAGGTTGGCTTGAATATTTTACAGAAGGTTTTCTTTTTGAAGTTCAGAGGGTAAAAGATCTAATATTATCGTCTTCAGATAAGTCCAGTAAGCAAATAATTTTAAATAAAGATGAGTTAAAAATTGTTGATTTTACGCTAAATTTGGGAAAAATCACAAGTGATGACGCGGTAGATATTTTAGGCATTCCCAAAAGAACAGCACAAGATAAACTTAAAAAATTAGTGAATTTAAA
>JAPLZT010000020.1 GCA_026394855.1 Candidatus Woesebacteria bacterium | reverse complement strand
GATTTAACGTTACTTCAGACTAAAAAGATTCTTGAAGGTCAGGAAGTATATGGAAGGCCTCGTGATATTCAGGAAGTTATTAATTACAGAAACGTTGTGACACTTTTAGATGAACTTGCCTTTAAGAGGGGAGGGTATGGGCCCGATATGCTTAAGGAAATTCATAAATTGACTGTAGAAAAAATAGTTTCTCCTGAAAAGGTCGGAGTTTTCAGAACTTCCCAGGTAGTTATTAAAGATGAGATAACCGGAGAAGTTGTTTTTTCTCCTCCCCCCTTTGTCGAAGTTCCATACCTTTTGGATGATTTTTTTGCCTGGCTTAACTGCTCTGAGGCTTTGGAAATTCACCCAATTCTTAAGGCTGGAATTACACATTACATCTTGGTTGCAATCCACCCTTTTGTTGAAGGAAACGGCCGGGTTTCAAGAGCCTTTGCAACTTTGATTTTAATTAGAGACGGATATGATATTAAAAAGTTTTTTTCTCTTGAAGAGCATTTTGATAGCGATCCTGCTTCTTACTATGAAGCCTTCTCTGAGGTAGATAAACAATCGAAGAATATTGGAGCAAGAAATTTAACTGCCTGGCTTGAATATTTTACCCAAGCTGTTGCTTCAGAACTTTCACAAATAAAAGAAAAGGTTAAAAAGCTCTCAATTGATATTCGACTTAAAGCAAAAATGGGGGAGCAGGTTACTCTTTCAGAACGTCAGATGAGACTTTTTGAATATGTTTCGGATCAGGGTTCAGCCGGAATGCCTGATTTGAAAAAAGTCCTTCCCATGGTTTCAGACGACACAATTTTAAGAGATGTCAGAGATTTACTTGAAAAAGGGATTATCAAAAAGACGGGAAGTACTAAGGCTTCCCGCTATGTAATTTCAAAATAATATGACAACACTTGATCCGCAATTTATGTACATGATTCTAATTCTTCCCAGCCTTTTTGGCCTTACTTTAATTGGGGAGGGGATGAATAAGCTCATTCATGAGGAATGGAGCGGAGTAATCTCGATTATTTTTGGAGTAATCTTCGTCGGAATGGTTATCTTTGCCTACCTTTTCTTTTCAAGCTATCTGGCCAGTAAGGCAGTATAGACCTCTTCTTATATATCTGGGTTTTGATAAACTATATCTATGGTGCCATCGGAAGATCTCTATCAGAAGTATTTGGAAAAAAAGCATAGCTCTTTTCAGACTCCGGAAATGCTTATTGAAACGATGGTTAAAAAAGCCACGGGTTCGGAACCAATCAGTAAAAATCGGATAATTGCAGGTGAGGTTAATGAAGTTTACGGTGTAACTACCGAAGATAAAGGAGATGTTATTGTCAGGATTTCAAGGCAAGGAAAGAACAATTTTGAAGCAGAAGAAAAAGTAATTAGGCTTGCTCGCATGGCAGGAGTACCTGCCCCTAAAGTGCTTCTTATTGAACAAGCTTCTTCGGGATCCGAAAATCTTACCTTCTGCGTTGAGGAGAAAATCGAAGGGGAGCCGCTACTTTCCCTTATGGATTCTATGGATAAAAGTACGCTTAAATCCATAGCTTCGGAGGCTGGAGAAATACTTTCCAAAATTCATGGAATAGTTGTAGATAAATATGGACCGCAGGATGGGTCGAGATTTTTTGAGACTTGGGGAGATTATATATTTAACATAGAAAAAAGGAGACTTGGTATAACTGCTGCCGCAAATCTTATGGGAATTGAGTCCGAATTGATAAACAATGCTTTTAGATTGTTGTGGGAAAACAAAGAAATGTTCCAGATTGGTGAGGCCCACCTTCTTCATGGAGACTTTGGTCCGAAACATCTATTAATCGTGGACAATCACATTACCGGAATTTTGGATTTTGAGGGGGCAAAAGGGGGAGATCCTGTAAGGGATTTGGCATGGCTTAACTTTTTCTACGGTGACAGTTTTTCGATTGACTGGTTA
>JAPLZT010000073.1 GCA_026394855.1 Candidatus Woesebacteria bacterium | reverse complement strand
TAAAGAATAAATCATGTCGTTTTGTTTTTATACTAGATAAATATTTTCCCGAAATGATTGAATTCTGGAAGGAAGTAGATAAAATTTTTAAAACTGTTTAGGAAAACTTCTAACCTTCCTTAGTTATTTACGTTCGAACCTTCGATCTTTGCCACATCGGATGTGTTGTAGCTAGACACGTCGGGAGTTTTTAGATATTTTAATTAACAGATTAACGGATTTTTTTGAGCGGGGGAAAGGGATCCTTCGACTTACTTCGTTCGCTCAGGATGACAGGGTGAGAAAAATTCCCAACCTTCCACTTTGTTTACGTTCGAACGTTCGGTTGCTCGCCTTTTAGGTTAAATAGTTTTTTATACAGTTCCACTTTCGTATTAAATCATGAAATTATGTAACGGAACCAATATTCGTTAAATCATGAATTTTTGTAACGATAGTTTTATTAAGTTTTTCAGTTAATTTGTTGATTTTTCTTTTCATTTCCAAGGGGTTAAGATTTTCATAAATTTCTGATAATTCTTTTTCTTTTTCTCCTGTCAGGATACCAGAATTTAATAATCTCCGATAGGGAGTTTTTGCTGCGTCATGTTTCTTTTTTGTTTTAGCCCCAACCCTTTCTTTTTGGGTTAATTTCATTGATGGCTGGAAAAAGTTAACATAAGGTTCTACCAGCTTAAGGATTTCTCTGATGATTTCCAGCTGTTCTTGAGTATCATATCTCCCATATCCCAGAAATCTTCTTAAGACAGTGTAGTTTTTCTGTTCCACAAAACAATTATCATTTTTCCTGTAAGGCCTTATTCTAGTAAAAGTAATCTGTTTTTCGTCACAGTACCTTTTTAAAAGCCAGTTGATAAATTCTGTTCCATTGTCCGAGTCTAAACCTAAAAGAGTAAATGGTAATCTTTCCCTGGCATTATTGACTGCCTGATGAACTCTTGTCTGGGCTTTACCAAAAATAGCCTCTAAACAAACCCAACCGGTGGCAATATCGGTTAAATCAAAACCGTTAATGTAATCTCCTTTAACTGATTCTCCACAGAAAGCAACTAAGTCTGTTTCCATGAAGCCGGGTTTTTGTTCATTCCAGTCAGAAAATATTCTTATGGGAATAGTACTCCGTAATAATGTTCCCGGTTTAGTAGTTGCTCTTCCTTTTAGTTTGTACTGTCTTTTTACTCCGGATAACATTCTGTCAATAGTGGCGGAACCAACACTTAAAAGTTTTCTTCTTACTGTCTTATTTACTTTAATTTCTTTTTTCTTTTCCAGTACTGCCAGCAACTCTGGAATGAAGGGTTGCAGCCTTTGACCGCAGATGCCGTCAGCCGCCAGCCATAAAGTACGCAGGGGGTAAAATACTGATGCATCATACTTCCTTTCCCGGGGAGAATATCTTCTTCTTTGTTTCCCATTTCTTCTTCTTTGATCTATTTTCCTTTTTGTTTTTAAAGAGCCAAGGATACGTCTGGCATAACTCCGGTTGTAGCCGCAGTTGGCCACCATCTCAGAAAGAATCTTTGTTTTTTCCTTTTTGCCTGCTTTTTGATAGCGTCTTCTGACAACCTTGGTTAAAGCGATTCGTTGTTTCATTGTTAACATTTGTACCCCTTTCTTTAATTAATAATCCAAGAAATTAAGGGTACACCTTCTGTTACCTTTTACTAATGATTCAACGAATCACATTCCGTTACCTTTTTGATGATTTAATTCGCAAACTTTAGTTTGCGCCTCTAAAAGTGTAAAATAGAAACATGACTAAAAAACATAGAGTTTTTTCGGGGACAAGACCGACAGGAAGATTACATTTA
>JAPLZT010000158.1 GCA_026394855.1 Candidatus Woesebacteria bacterium | reverse complement strand
GCTAAATTTAAGAACTTCAATACTGATGCACTGGGTCCCAAATCGGGCGGAAGCAGATTGATTTTTGCCATAATTTTAATCTCCCCTCAAAGCAAGGCCAACAGCTACAGAATACAGGCAAGTGTAGTTTGCCAAACTTTTGGAAGCTTGAGTATCAACGGAAACTTTCGCAAACGGGTTTCCGACAACAACTTCAATCCCCAACAAGTCGGTAAGCGTTGAAATTGCTTCCGGCATGCTTGATGTCCCCCCCGAAACAATAATCGACACAGGCGCTTCACCTTTTTCTTCAGTCTGGTAAAAATGAACTGCTTTTTTAATCTCTTCGGCAACTAAATTAAATACCGGAGCAAGCGATGCTTTTACTTTTCCCTCCAAATCGGCGGATAAACCATAGGTTTTTTTGTAAGCTTCTGCCTGCTGATATTCAATACCTAAACTTTGGGACAAAGCTCTGGTAAAAGCTTCCCCGGCAGTAGGAATTGACCGGGAAAAACGAACCATGCCGTCTTTAACAATTGCAATATCGGTTGAGGATGCTCCAAAATCCAAAAGAAGAACTGTCCCTGTCGCAGGAGCAAGTGACCGGCAAAGCGCTAACACCTCAGTTTCAACACCCACTGTCGTAAGCCCGGCTCCGCCAATAAGCTTAATATATTTTTCAACTAAGGTTCTCGGGGAAGCAACCAAAAGAACAGTTACGCCGCCTCCCGCACCTTCGGACCTTTCTATTATCTGATGTTCAACTATGGCCTCGGATAAAGGTATTGGGATATACTGTTCGGCCTCCCATTTGACAGCGGAAACTACTTCCTGATCGGTCAAAGAAGGAAACTTAATCGTCCTTGTAAAAACCAAAGATTCCGGAAGCGCAATTGCAACTTCTTTGCTTCTTATGTGAACCTCTTTATGAAGCTTTCTTATAACATCTGAAAGGGCCGCAAGCTCTTTATCATCTTTAGCTTGTGAAGGAATAACTCCTTGATAACCAACCGCACCGGACGCAAGAAGTCTGAAGCCTTTAGCCTCCTTCTCAAGCTCAACTATCTTTATGATTTTTGATCCTATATCTATTCCTACACTCATTGTGTTATTCCTCCGTAACTAAAAGCTACATTTTCAAATATTCCGGGAAGTTCCTTAAACCCGCGGATTACTTCCACTTTTCTTGTCGAATTTCCGGAAACACCGCTCGAATCAATAACTACTCCCTGAGCAGGTAAAATTCCACCAAAGACTCTTACCGCAACGGGGTGCCCCATATCAGTGTTATACAAAATTGCAATTCTTGCAAGTTGCAAACCGCTTGTATTGACCCCCAAAGGACCTAAATTAAATTTACTCCTAAAGACAAAGGTTTGACCGCCTATTACACAAGTTCCGTTATCATGATCTGAAAAGGAATTTGAATTTCTTCTGGTATCGTTTGGGTCAACAGCTACTCTCGCAATTTTCGCTGTCGTGTAATCGCCCGGTGTTGAAAGATAAATAACACTTATTTCAATGGCAGGAATATAAGCCGATCTCGTTTCTTCTTTTCCCCAACAAACCTCAATCTGATTACCTGTAAAACAAGGATTACCGGCATCGCAAACTAAACTTAAACTTCCGTCTTCTTTATGCGAAACAAACCAGACAGTGGCGCTTTCCCCTGAATAAAGACTTGAGGGTAAAATAAATTCACTCACTGCCGAAGAAAAGCTGGTTACTTTGGCATCAAATGTCGTACTGCCATTATCAAAATTTCCACTTAAAGTCGGAACACCTGCAACTAAAGCCCGTTCTATTCCTGCCTCAGCTGCTGAAAAAGCTCTGACTGATTCTTCAGACCTCGTTGAAATACCAATATCAACTGTACTTCTGGCCAAAATAGAAAGAACGATAGTCAAAACAACTGACATTGAAAGAAGAACCAGAAGAAGGGCCTGACCTGACTCTCTTTTCGGCAGATATTTCATACATATCAGTTTAGCATATTTTACCAGTCCACTTCCTTAATAACTGGCAAGATACCTTATCCTAGGCTATAATATAGATGCAAAATACTTTTATATGACAAATAGACTTCCATACAAGTTTTATGAATACTTCTGGGACGTAAACCCGTTAAGTATAAACCCATCCAAAAGCTCGGAGTTTGTAGTTAAACGAATTTTAGAACACGGAAAAACCGAAGACATAAAGTGGATCAAGGATAATTACGGCACAGGCATCATTAAAAAAGTACTACTAAAATATAGAGACCTATCCAGAAAAACAGGACTGTTCTGGAGTCATCTTCTTATGATTCCCGAAAATAAAATCAAATGTTTACAAACACCCTATCGCCAAACACCCTTCGGGGTATAAAACTAATAGGTAACGGAAAATGGCTGGATTTTGCCTATCTGGCTGGAGGAACTGCCTTGGCTTTAAGGCTGGGTCACCGTCAATCCGTCGATCTTGACTTTTTTACACCGGAAAAATTTGACGAGCAGATAATTCTAAGCGAGCTAGAAAAAACCGGGCAATACAAGATCCAACAAACAGCCTGGCAAACAGTTAAGGGAATGTTATTTCAAGTATCATTCAGTCTCTTTTACTATAAATATCCCTCTTTAGATAAATCTGACAGCTTTTTAGGAATTAATATCGCAAGCCTTAAAGATATCGCAGCGATGAAAATTAATGCGGTAGAAGGTAGAGGTTCCAAGCGTGATTTTATTGATCTTTATTTTTTAAGCCAAAATTTTAGTCTTGAAGAAATGCTTAAGTTTTACGACCTGAAATATCAATGCCTAAAAGAACATAAATATAACATTTTAAAAAGCCTAAACTACTTTGAAGATGCTGAAGGCGAGGATCCTCCTAAAATGATTAAAGAAATT
>JAPLZT010000155.1 GCA_026394855.1 Candidatus Woesebacteria bacterium | reverse complement strand
CCTCGCATTTCTTTCCAGATAGCGTCTTCCTCGTCCAGCGTCCCTAAATTTTTATTACTTTTGGTAAGAGAGATTATTAAGCACCGATCCCTCAAGTCTTCCGGCAAGGGAAGAATCGAGGCAAACCCTTTTGGGCCGTAGGCTTGGAACTCTTCTAAATTCCAACTCTTTCCCTTATCTGCTATTAGTTTTCTGATTTCTCCTCCGCCTCGTTTGTAAGAATCAGTCAGAATGTCCAGCAAATCTTCCATATTTATCCGGTAAAGAGCATCGGCTTGATCCATTAGATAAGTCCCTCGTTGGGCATCGATCGTATCTCGTAAGGCTGGTAGACTCGCTCGGGCCTTTACGGCGTTGAAACATACTTGATTAAGAAAGCTTAAACACTGGGTTTTTCCCGAACCCTTGGGTGCTTTTATGTGTAAGTAGGGGTAGGCGGAAAAGATGGGGAAAAAATAGGTTCCGATAGCCCAAATTGCAAGTAGTGTGTAATCAACATCATCAATGTCCATATAAACCCTGAGGAGATTTTTAAGCTTGCCGAATACTTCCGCGGGATTTGGCCGTTTCCAGTTTTTTTGCATTTCTTCGCAAAAAGCTTCAAGCTGTTTTTTGTCCCATTTTCTCGATAACTTAGCCAGTTTTTTCTTTTTTAGATCAATATAGTAATTTCGATTATCAATCGTAAATGACTTTTCTTTGGTAAGCCAGACGGAATCTTTACTGGTAACTAAATAGATTTCTTCTTCCTTGTCTACCGCAGTTTGTATTCTAAAACCCAAAACAAGAATGCCGTTTTTTATATCTAGCGAGGGGTGAAAGGTCACCTCCTCAAAATCTGTATTTTTATCTATTGGCATTTTAGTTTTTAAGCAAATCTAGTAATGAATTTCTAGCCTGTTCGTATTTGCGTATCTCGATATAACGTCGTTCATCGTTGCTATCTCCGAATTTATATATTTCCGATAATTCTTCCAATTCTGGAGTTAGAACAAACGCGAATTCTTTTTGACTATCATTAATCGGATTTACGCCGACAATAATCTGATCTTTTGCGAATAAAAAAGTGGCCATGTTCAGGTTTGTTGTTCTGTAGTATTTATCTCTCATTTTTATTTCTCTTAATTTAATAATTAGAAATCCTCTCTCATTATCTTGCCACTAAAAAAGAGTGAGGCAAGATTAATTTTTAGCCAAAAAAACCTAGGAATTTCTCCCAGGTTAAGTACGATTTTAGCCTATTTTATAGCCCTATAATGCTTTTGGTCTCAGATGGCTCTTGTTGATAACCACATAATTGTTGGTATCTTTTTAGTTCCCGAGATAAGCGTTTTAGATCCGGCAAAGTGCTCAGACCATAAGATTCTTGTATGGGTTCCCAAGCTGTCTGTAACCGGTACAAACCAACTTTTTTTAGACGTCCGTTCGAATAAACATTTTTGCTTAAAATCATTAATCTTAAAAGAGTTTTGAATTTTGTTTTACCCAGATTAAAAACGAGTGATCCAGTTTTATAGCGTTTCTCTAAATCCTGAATCTCGGGATTAATAGTCATCCCATAGTTCACAGACGGACCCATATACTCATTATCTCTAATGTGTTTAGCAAGCTGGTTTCTCCATTCTTTTTCTACTTTTGGGGACTTGGGTAATATTTTCTTTATGTCTTTCTCAAGTTGAGAGTAATCGATTTTTAGATTTCCGTCATTATTAATTTTTGCCCGATGTTTTTCTATTATTTCAACAAATTTAGGAAAAACTGATAGTAAATCAAATAATCCTAAGTACTCGGGAAGTCCTGCGGGATAGCATGGAACTGCTGGCTCATCGCCAACATCTTGAATGACCATCTCCTCATCAAACTTTCCCTTACTTTTTGCGAAATTAGAAGGTGCTCCACGTCTTGTCCTAATTTTATCAAAAAACATCTTTCGATTTTTACATCTATGAGCATATTGAATGCCATGAACACTAGAAAGATATTCTTGGCACTGTTCATCCATTTGATTGGTTATTCGACGTGATTTAATTGGTCTGTATTTATATGGCATCTAAGCTAATTTTTATCTTTATTTACCCACTCAAATTTACCATTTCTAGAGGTATCATTCAAACGCCCAAAACAGGGGTTTGGAAACGGTGGATAACTGTAACTATGGTAAAAATTGACTTTTTATTGTATATTGTGGGGACAACTAAATAAGAGAAAAGTAGCCTAAACCAGAAGTAATTCTGGCATGGTGAAAGTTAGTCAGATCGTGTATAAAGAACCCGTCATGGGGTTGCACGATCTGCCGTATGGGGAAACCTGTATGAGTGGCTTCGGTCACTACCCGTGATGGGCTTTTTGTTTGGATTATTAGTAGCTAAATATTAATATGAAAATTAAGATCATCGTCTCATCGTTTTTGGCCCTCTTTTTGTTGGTGGGGTCTTTTTCTTTGGCCGAAGCTAAGACCGTTAGAGTCGGCGGTTATTACAAACCAAGTACGGGCAGATATGTTATGCCTTCATACCGTACTTCTCCAAACAGCTACAAATATGATAACTGGTCAACAAGGGGCAACTACAATCCCTACACTGGTAAAAGTGGGAGCCGGAGTTACTTTGGTTATTAAGAAACTATGGACAGGATCAATAAATTATCACTACCATCTACCATAATAATATCCTGCCTTATTCTAGGAGGATTTTATTTTGCCGTAGAAAGGACCAAACAAAGGTCGATCGAAAAACAACAGGAAATAAGGATGACCAAGGAAGCAGGTGATGCGGTGACCAAACGCTTGTGTGTCGCGGAAGCAGAACAGGGGGCTGTGGACTTTTACAAACAAAGTTGCACCTATAATTGCAAGGAAGGGCAATATTATATCGCAACCTATAATGCTAATTATAGAACCTGTCTTCAGAGAGCTGGCTTGGAGTAGCCCATTGGATAAAATACAACTATGGAAATTTGCGATGTTACTTTTCTAAATATCGGGGTTTGTAAACTTGTTGGTTACCCGCTCTTAGTAATTATTGGTTTAAATATTTTAGTCGGCATTATTTATATTTTTATTGAAGAAGTAAAATGAAAAAATACACAATATTTATAATTTTGAGTTTAGTAATCATCCCACAAATAACTTTCGCCGCATGGTGGAATCCTCTTAGTTGGAATGTTTTTAATAAGCAATCTCCAGTGACGAAAACTACTTCCGTTCCCTCGGTCGCAAGCACCACCACACAGCTAAAAGAAGTCCAAGCAAGTATTGCCTCAAAAAGAAGTCAAGCAAAAATTCCCCCCCAAAAGCCATCTGCCACAAAAAAATCAACGCCTTCAGATTGGGTTTGGACGATGACCGAGAAGGAATTTAGGGCGAAAATGATTGAGATAATTAAAGATGGGACTTATACAAAAGATAGCATAAACATTTGGCTTGATATCTGGCATAAAAATTCCAATGGAACCTATTCAAACACTGCTGG
>JAPLZT010000110.1 GCA_026394855.1 Candidatus Woesebacteria bacterium | reverse complement strand
GTATTTACTCCTGTTGTTGCATTAACGGTGGTGAATGCTCCGGAATTGGCAGTTGTCGATCCGATTGTTCCCGGAGCTGCCCATGTAGCTCCAATTAAGGAAGAAGCATTAACCGTGCCGGAATTGACATAATCCAAAGAAGCGCCTGTTCCCACCACCATGGCAGCGGTTGTATTGGTACCCGAGGTAATTCCCGAAAAGGGAACAGAGGATGCAGGAACTATGGTTGCCCAGCCTAAAGTTCCTGATCCATTGGTTTGTAAAAAGCCCGAGGCAGTTTGGGCAGCCGGCCAGGTATAGGCAATTCCGTTGAAAGTTGTGATTCCTGTTGAAGTGAAATCGCCTACACTGACGGCATTTGTGGTTGTTGCGCCTCTTCCTGTAACTGATGCCAGAGTATCGGCTTCGGTTGCGGTTAGGCTTAGAGTTCCACCAAGAGACACTGAACCACCACCTGTTAGAATTCCGCTTGAATTAATTGTTACGGAGGAGTTGGCCAGTTCACTATTGGCAATACAACCGGTACAAGTTAATTCCGAAGCTGTAATCGTTCCTGTCCCGGTAAAACCCAGGGTGGCTCCCGAGCCGACCACCATAGCGGCGGTGGTATTGGTTCCTGTGGTGATATCGGAGAATGCACTTGGTCCTCCTGCCAAGGAGCCAACAGCATTCCAGGCCGATCCATTCCAGACATAGACTTGGTTATCGCTTGTGTTAAAAACCAACGATCCTTTACCAATTGCATCCGGGTTGGCGATGTACCTGCCCAGTTGAACTTGTCCGTCAAAAATAGCATTTCCTTCATCAACATATAAGGCGGCTGCCTCGACCGCGCCGTCGTATCTTTTAAGAACCAAGGTTGAATAAATTGAGTTTGAGGAAGCAGGTTTTCCTCTTTCATCCAAAGTTAAAGTAACGAGGTCGGAAAGTGCGGTTCCTTTTTTGATATCGGTGATGTTTCCTGAGGCTGTAATATTATTGACGCTTAAATTATTAATTCCCAGTGTTCCTCCGATAGTTGTGTTTCCGGCAATATAGGTATTTCCAAGAGCATCAACACTAAATTTTTCGGTTGATGTAGAACCGCTTGAAAGGTTTATTAAATCATAGTTTGATAGGTTGTTTCCGACATATCCTGAAATGAGGGACCCTGATTTTATGTTTGCATCTTGGATTTTGAGATTAGATAAAATATTAATTTCCCCGCCTGGAGCATTTATTGTTACAGCTTGACCTTCAATCAACAAGTTGCCGTTAGTTGCCTTAATGGCAGGGGATTCTGATGCTAAAAGAAGGGATCCATCGGAAGAAATTACAGGAACTGTATTGGGAGTTGCCCCTTCTTCGGGATTAGCCGGACCGTAGCCTTGAATATTGATTGCAGTGTTAGCTGTGGCAATCTGTATTAAAGGAATTTCTTGAGTGGTTGTTTCCGATTGATCCCGGCTGGTTCCGCCTAAAAATAACTTCTCGTTTTGGAAGAAAACATCACTTGGAACCCCATCTAAAGATATCGCAATAGTTCCATTCGTGTCAGGTGTTTGCTGTACCGGACCGGATGTCCAGACTGTTGTATTCTTGTCAGCTTCTTTGTAGAGCTGATAGGTAATTATTTGGTTTGTGGTTACCGGTTTTCCACTTGAATCTTTCAGATTTAATTTAGTAAATATCGTCCAGGGAGAAAGAATTGCGGGGGCTTGAGGTTCTACAGAAATTTGATTAATTATCTCATTTTGAGCAGTTGATTTTTTGCTTGGGATGGGAAGCTTAACGTTCTTTAAGGCTAAAATAATGGCAATAATTCCCAGAGTTAGTGAAGCTATGGCAAGAAGTGGTTTATAGTTTCTTCCTGCCCTTTTTGTCTGTAATATTTGATATACCTCACCTGTCTTTTGCATTGGGTTTTCAGGTATATGTCCTTGATTTTGGGCCCAATCAAAAAACTTAGAAAGAGAAGCGTTTTTACGCTTCATGGTTGCAGGAGAAGAAGCTTTAGCAATTTCTTCTTGATATTTTTTAAGTAATTCCGGATCTATTTTAGGCAACATAGTTTTGGTTTACCCAGGCAAGAAAATGCCTGACATCAGCAAGATAATTTTTGATCGTATTTTTGGAAGCTTTAGTTTTTTCCAGATGTTTTCTAAAGTCTTCCATGACTGCATGGAAGACAACTGTCTTTTTGGCGACGCTTACTGAAATATTTTGCAGATTATTAGCGAAGTTAAATGAGAGGAATTCTTTAGACTGCAAAAAATTTGAAAATTTCCTTATAACTGAAAGTTTGCGGTTGATGGTTACCCTCGGTATGTTCTTCAGAATTAAATCTTTTTTGTAGTTCTCTCCAAAAGATGATTTTATGAAGGGGAGTATGTCTTTAAAGCTATCCGCCAGAATTCCTGTTTTCCTTACTTCATGCTTCAACCATGAAACAAAAGAGGAAATATCTGATTTATAAAATCGGATTGAATTTTGAGACAATCCGGAGAGTTTTAAATCATTTAAAAACTCTTTAATTATTTGATCCTGAATTATACTGATTATACGCATTATACTATTGATAAAAGATTTTGATAACCTTGTCAAGAGGCTATTTAACCAATAAATCAATAAACAAGTAAACCAATAAACAAATAATTTCACGCGCGGTAATAATTTAATTACCGCATCAATATTTGTTAACCTATTTATATCAATCAACATCATTATTAAAGCTTATAATGTTTAAAAAGATATCTATTTTGTATATTATTCACGCACAGATTTTATAGTGCGGTAAATAGCGGTTAATATATT
>JAPLZT010000074.1 GCA_026394855.1 Candidatus Woesebacteria bacterium | reverse complement strand
TTTAAGATGATAAGAAAAGCGGTGGTTATCCTGTTTTTTGTCAGTTTATTTTGGTTCATAACTGGGTTTTTAGTTAGTTGGGGATTGAATATTTTTGTTCCAGGTTTTTATACCAAACACGCCATTGGTCCAAACGATTTTGATTGGTGGAACTTTATTACCATTACGCTTCCATTTATTATCTTTGTCTGCTTATCTCCGGTAATGATCATCAGTATTTTTAGGGGGAAATTCAAGAAGTCAAATTAGATAGTGAACTTCACCCTACTTTTCCAACTTATCAATTCTTTGTTCTATTCGTAAAATTCTATTGTCGTTCACTCTTTCAAGTGATTGTGAATATTCATTAAAAGAACTTTTAACAAACGCTAGGTAAGTAAAAAGTAGTCCGACAAACGTCAGAGCCATCACGAACAATATCGTAACCGTAACCTTACTTAGAAAATCCAAGGTTTTGTCGTGTTCGGAAAGTTTTTTCCCAACATCCAGTTCAGTTGTTGGCATTTCTGAAGTATCCTTAGACTTATTAAATAAATTCTTTTTAAATGCCATTTTTTAAGGATTTGTATTAAAAATATACATATGATCTTGAGTGCTGTAATGATATGACTGAAGATGTACATTGTCATTGTTGATTGAACCACTCCCAATACGTACCTTCGCCTCAGCTACACATTGTGTTGGAACAAGTAAATTAAAAATTAAATGAAGCTCGCTTAATATTTTCCATTTCTCTATTTGGGGAAACGAGTCAGGTGTTTCAATTAGTTCAGCGAGAATTGCTTTGCCTCTATCTGATGACCTGAGTTCAGATTCCGGCTTCCATATAACTATATCTGGAACTATTTTAGTTTCTCCCCGAACGATAGACCTTTTGTTTTTATTGTTGTCTGAATTTACAGTTAATACATGACCATTTCTTATTAGTTCTTCCGGATCATAAGTACCCGCTGAGGCATAGGCTACAATTGAACGGCGTAAAGAATCATTTCTCATACCCAATATGCGTTTAACTCTCTGACAAACTCCGCCTATTATACACTTTTTAAATATAGTTAAATTGAGGTACAGTATTGAATACCAATTGAAGATTTCGGATTAAACGTATAAAATTCATGACTAGAGTGTTCGCTCTAAGTGAATAGTAGGTCACATTTTTGTCTTCTGAGGTCGCAAGAGTGTTGATTATCTCAAAAACAGGGGATATTTTAGCGTTTGAATAACCAGGGTACTCATAAATTACGCCATTAGGGAAAACGGCTCTTTGTAATCTCATCTTTAAGGCCAGAGGTGCGTCAAACCAGTTCATTTCTATCGTTTGAATAAAGTTTTCGGCATAAGCAAGTAAGGCATTAATGTCTAATTCTTCTTCATGTTTTTCAGTAAGTCCCATTTTTGCTAAAGTAATTTTCTTTTCTATCTCATCCACACGCGTTTTAACTATGTGGTCTGGTAATACCCCCTTCATACCGCTATCAATTATCCACTTTTCTTCCTTTTCCCATCCCTGAATTTCACCTAATTGGTTCAAATAATCTCCTTTTATTTCCCCTTTTCGTTTTTCATATCTTTTAATAAATCTGGATTTAAACTTTCGTATGAATATTTCGGTTGGTTTAACGGCTTTGAGATAATCCATGAACTGATTTTCAATTTCCACCTTTTTAATCATCTTGGCGTATTTGATACATTTTGGGTTACGGCAATAGTAATACGGGTGCCTGTTTCCATAAGCGGATTTTGCCCAACACGCTGTAAGTGGTTTACTACAAAAAGTACAAGAAACAAATCTTCTTAAGGGAAAATCGGGATTATTGTACATGCGTTTCGTATTTATATTTCGTGTTTGGTCTTTTTGTACTTCCTGACATTTTTCATATAAGGATACTGGGATAAGCGCCTCGTGTTTTCCTATAATAACTTTTCCTTCCAATGTTTTTAATAAACCACAATAGAAACGGTTATTTAAGATGTTAAAAATATTTTGGATAGAAAAATTAATGAACTTTCTTTTGTAATTTTTAACTTTTCTTTTACGTAGGTCTCGTGACAAATCGGCTTTGGATATTAAACCAGTAGAGAATCTGGTAAATATATATTTAATTGTTTCTGAGCAATTTGAGTCTATTACTCTTGGAGATAGTTTTACACCGTCTACTTTAATTGGTTTATACCCATATGGTGGGTCCCATGGATATAATCCTTGCTCTACACGAGCCCACATGGCCAATTTGACACGTTCTCTCTTAACTGAATTATCAAATTGGGCAAAACCCGCAAGTATTGTTTCCATCAACTCACCCTGAGGAGTATCATCTATGGGCTCTGTAGCGCTTCTAAGGCCTATCCCCATCTTTATTAGCTCTGTTTTGAGGTAATAGTGCTGGCTTACGTCCCGAGCGAATCTATCTACCTTGAAAACTACCAATACTTTTGCTTTACCTTGATATTTACGACAAAAACCTACGAGTTCGGCAATTCTGGATACATTAGAACTTTTGGCACTTTCAGCCTCAACCTTATGATATCCAATTACTTCAATGCCGTTGCTTTTACAATATTTTTCACAAGCATCAAGTTGGGTCTCGGTTGAGGTTCCACCAACTTGTTTTTGGTCACTAAATCTTGTTGCAATTAATCCTTTCATATAATTCAAATGGCCGCCCCAGTGAACTCAACCCGTTAGGATTGCCTGAGACGGCCATTAAAAAACCTAACGGTATTTGAGTTCACTTTCATTATATCATTATTATTAAGCTTGTTTACTCTCAATTCAATAAAATTATCAATAATCAAATCTGCCAGCATATCTACCATCTCATCAATTTCTTTTTCTGAGTATTTTTTATTTTCTAAACAAGATTCTTTTTTCATTCCTTTTCTGTAAATGCTTCAAATGCCAACCACAAACCCTCTTTATCTTCATAATCACCGTCATTGTAGAAAGTAACGAGCTTGCCGAAGCTGTCTATTCGTTTTCCGTAAGAAACTCGCAAGTAAACACGAGGCCTATCGTTCCAATTAATTGTGCGTAAATGTGAGAGAACAAGCCGTTTGGAGTGAGTTCGCACCTTATCTATCTCTCTACCATCTCTAAACAACTTATAAGTAAAATTCATTTGTTACTTCCCTCCCTTAATTGTTGAATCTTTGCGTGAAGCTGTTCTGGTGTCATAGCTTTTTCTAGTTTTCCCGTTCTTTCTTTAAAAGAAGTATTATTTCTTTGTTCTTCTGTTTGATATTTATTGGGGCTTCCCGTAACCCAAGTGTTGGGCTTTGTTGTGACCCATACTGGGTTACGCAATAACCCAGGTAGTCTCAATTTTCCTCTTTTTCTTTCCTTTCTTTCTCCAAGTAGTAATCCTTTTTCTCTTAATCCATCTATGCTTTTGCTAGCCTTACCTTTACTTATTCCTAAATCCTTCGCCATTTTTCTTTCAGATATGCTCCAGCCTTCACCATCTGACCTATAAAGAAATGCGTTGTAGAGGGTTGCCTTCTCGTAGACTGAAATGTTTGGATTCCGCCAAACTTTTTTCCAGTTTTCAAAAAAACTTCTCCATAATTTTTTTTGTTTAGCCCGAACTTCCTCCATATTTATTTTTCTCCTTCATTTCAAAAACTCTGTCTCTGAAAGTTTCAATAGCGTCTAGTAAATCTTTAGGTTGTACCAGCGGAGCTTTTCTACTCATGAAGTCATTCACTAGTTTTAGACATTTTTCAGATGGGGAGAATTGGAAGTAAATTATGTTTCCGCTTTCTCTAACTCCAAGAAATTGGACATCTTGTTGAATTAATAGGAAGGGGACTATTTGTTTATCCTTTGATTCATATGTATTTACATCTTTCATTTCCTACTTTTTATATCAGTAGGGGGAGGCTTTACAATTGGATAAACGTAATCTTGAAGTAAATCCCTTATTATTGGCCTAATTCATAACATCATAAACAAAAGTAACTTTAGGAAGATAAAAAGGTTTTAGTAAATATATCTCATTCCATAATCTTTTTTCTTGTATACCTATTTCACCTATTTCAACATTCCAAGGAAATATACGTCCCTCTATCACTTCATCGGTAATTTCTTTAGAGGGATTGGCCACCAACCAATCCCCTTCAGTGTTTATTTTATTTGTATAATAACTAATGTTTTTATCATCTTTATTTACAACAGCCTCACAATATTTCTCCCAGTATAAATAATAATCGCCCTCATGCCGAATCCATATTCTGTAATCTTTCTTGTGATTGGGTAAAGTCTTATACACTTCATCTAATACAGGGCCAACTTTTTCTTCGTAAATCTTATGCATTCCATTAATTTTCTTCATCTCCTCTAAGTATCCTTGCATATTAGACTTATCACCCCTATCCCTATCTTCCGTAATATTATTGATTATTTCAGTAGCTTTTAAATATCCCTCTTGCCAATATTCAGCCGTTATTTGGTCAAAATCATTAGCGGGGCTCGCTATTTCATCAATAATACGTAAGTCTAAACGTAATATTTTTTCATACTTATCAAGCAAATCCACCCGATATTTGCGTGGAATAACCAATCTTTTAGCCAGCTTAATGTCTTTTCCAAGAATAGTCGTGTTGTCTCGTATCTCCTTTATTAAAACATCATTTTTCCCGTAAAGTTCTAGCGTTCGGTTGTTATCTATTTTCCGTGTGTTTAATAGAAAACCTTGAGGGTTAAGACCCAAATCTTTCAAGTTAACATTGTACTGCTGTCTTAAATTACTAATGTTTTCAGCAGTTTTATTAATTTTATAAATTAGAAACATACCGTATGAGTAAAATACAGCAAACAAAATCAAGACCACCACTATCAATATAGTTAAAATCCTAGCCTTTTTATAAAACTTTTCTGATTTAAAGGTCATGTTTTTCCTAAGTCCTATTTAATCAAAATTTCTTGTAATAATGGTGTTACTGTTGTCACCAAACAATTTGCATATTTACTTGAATTAAATGGATTGATGTACCTCGTAAGTGAGGCTGAATTGGTTGAAATGTCTATAACCAATCCTGAAGTATCTAATGAATAGCTATCATGACTACTTATCGTTTTACCAAATAATTTCTTACGTATAGATATCTTTGATGCTTTGACTGTTTCTTTGTCGGGTGCATACCGTGGTAATTGCTTACATTCTTGAACTTGACAAAAAAAGCTATTTTCTTTCGCACACTGCGTAATTATCTCCACACATTTGTTATATTCTTCCTCGTTTGCTATTCCAATAATTTTATTACAAGAAATTCTTACTTCTTCGGTTTTATAACGATAAATTTGGGAAAACACCACAATTGTTACGTCAGTTAAAAAATTCGTAACTTTCGCTCCAAAAAAACCGAAGAATACTATTACCACTAAAAGAAACAATAATAAATTTGTGGTTCCCAATTTCTTAATATATTTTATTATTTTTTGCACATTATGTTTTTACTTAACGGTCCATTAATTTCTGTTCTTTTTCATCAAAATAAACCGTGAATTTAACTAGTTTATATGTATAGATGTCTTGGGTGTAGGTAACCTCAAGTGTTTGTTTATAATCATTTTTATCTGGAGAATTCTGTATTTTAGCTTCTATTTGAGGAAGCTCACCTGAATCATAAACGGGTTTTCCGTCAGAGTCGTCAATAATAATAATTTTACCTGCCCCACGGGTCATCGCCGTCCGAATTTTAACCACTGTATAGCTACCACCATTACCCTCAAAATCTACCAACCCAATAAATTCTGGACAACCGCCACGGCACGAAAATATCTTATAATTTTTATCGCTATTGGTTATTTCCGAAATTTCACCCTTTGGCCTTATTTGAATATTGTATTTCTGAAAACAGAAGTAACCAACAATTACACAAACTAAAATAATAATAGGCAAAACAACCTTCTTCATAAATTACCTAATTTAAATTGCGACATTAGCAAAACGTACAGAAATATATATAACTTTAATCATTCTTTCTTCTCCATTTTCCAGTCTTTGTTTTTTTCCACCATACTCCTTTTTCATCTTTCTTCAAACCGTATTCATCCTCCATTATTTTATTACCTTTTTCTTCCATCCTTCCTTGCTCTTTAATAAATTCAATGAGCCAAATTATCACACCATAAATAGCAAAAACAAAGAATAACATCGCTACTGAAGCAATAATTCCTCCCATAATGTATCTTTATCATACCTCTATCTAGTAGCAGGATACAAGCTTACAGTCGTGCCAAAATTAGGTATATAAAGACAGTCTACTTTCCGATTATGGAAGAAAATGTCTGTATATGCCTTATATTTTGACTTCAATAGCCCGTATAAAGATAGGAAAGAAAATTAAACAAATAAGAAAACAAAAGAAATTAAGTCAAGTAGAAGTTGCAGTTGATGCAGGTATTAACCCAAGCTACTACAGTAAGATAGAAAGAGGTGAAGTAAATCCTTCACTAAAGATATTCTATAGCATAGCGAAGTCTTTAGGTGTTAAATCCTCGGATATTCTCTCCTTTTAAAATTAAGTCCAGGATTCTGTACATAGATGACATCCTTAAATAAATACTACCCTTTCCTAAAAATACTATCCCTACCCACTTAATGACCTTCTTTAGAGCCTCTTTGCTTATACATTAATCCATGCCTAATACATGGACCACTTATTGTGGCTAATGTATATCCAAGTCCTTAGACATGTTTTTAATAGGTGCCTAATCAATTTTAACTAGCCATAGGGATACAAAATTACATTTATAAAGCGAGGTTGTATGCTAATTTCTTGTCCCCAAAAGTATTTACCCATTCCTTCACAGTTTTTACAAATTGAGTTATAATATCGTTTGAACCTACAAATGTCTGGTTCACTTAGTTAGTATTAGGGCCCATGGCTCAATGGTAAGCTGAGCTTGGCCGATCGGAATTGGTAAGCGAAGCTTGGCCGCTTCTGAAGCGGTAGAGCAGTTCACTTTTTAGATTAAAAGGGCCGCTAGCTCAATGGTAGAGCAGTACCCTCTTAAGGTAACGGTTGATGGTTCGAATCCATCGCGGCTCACTTAAGCCCTTTTAATCGGCTGCGTAGCAGATCAGGAAAAGGTTGATGGAGAAAGCATTACTCAAGTGTTGAATTTCATATTTTGTATACGAATCCTTTCAGGCTCACAAAAATCTTACCTGCATTCTATCTGTTACTTTAATTGTCGTAGGAACTTCCTGTCCCGGGAAATGAGCAGCGTTTCCCCATATTTTTGCCAGTCTTTTTTCACTAAAGTCTGTGCCTAATTTTACGGTAACATCTGAAAGTAAATCTCCCTCTCGCATTATGATTGGACTTTCAAAGTTGGGTTCTTCATTTGGTTGAACTAGATATACACTTAAAAGCCTTAACTTGTTCCATATTTCTTCTTTTAAGTTTTCAAGTCCTGTTCCCTTTTCTGCGCTTATGGCCAGATAGTGATCAGTGAACTGTGGGCGGTGAACAGTATCTGTTTTATTAACCACAAATATGGCCGGAATATAGACCCTGCTTGTAGAGAAGGAATCGATAAGGGAATCAATTGTAACCTTTTCTTTAATGGAAATATCTGCGTTTTTGATGCCCATCTCGGAAGCGATTTCTTTAATGGTTAAATCATCTAAATCCTGTTTAATGTTTGTATGAATTGTAATTCCTCCGATTATTTTTTTATTAATTAAGACATTGGGTTTGATCTTGTTTATTCTAATTCCTGCTCCTTCAAGCTCTTGAGTCATTTTTTCTATGTAATTAATTCTTTGCACGTCTGAAATAACTAAAAGAAGATCTGAATTTCTGGCAACGGATAGTACTTCTTTCCCCCTCCCCTTTCCTTTAGATGCTCCTTCAAGAAGACCCGGTATGTCAAAGATTTGAATATATGCGTCTTTGTAAAGCATCATGCCGGGAATTACTGTGGTTGTTGTAAAAGCATATGCAGCAACTTTGCTTTGGGCATTTGTGAATTTATTTAAAAGGGTTGATTTTCCTGCAGAAGGAGGACCAATCAAAACAACAGAGGCATCCCCCGTTTTTTTAACGGCATATCCTCCTCCGCCCCCCCCGCCTCCCTTGGAACTTGCTTCATAGATTTTGTCTTCAATTCGAGCAAGCCTTGCACGTAACCTTCCGATATAATGTTCAGTTCCTTTATGATGTGGGGTTTCTCTAAGTTCTTTTTTAATTTCTTCTATTGTTTGAGTAAAATCCGTCATATAAGGTATAATTATAACAGTATTCAAGATCGGTAAGCGCCCATAGCTTAACGGATAAAGTAACTGTCTTCGGAACAGTTGATGAAAGTTCGATTCTTTCTGGGCGCACATATTCTCCTTGACAGCAATTCTTCGTATGCTACATTGATTAAAGCAATTTTTAATGAAGTATATTTTTGTTTCCGGCGGAGTTGTAAGCGGCCTTGGAAAGGGAGTTACTTCAGCCTCTCTTGCTTTTCTTCTTAAATCCCGCGGATATAAAGTTACCAACGTTAAAATTGACATGTACTTAAATATCGATGCCGGGACAATTAGACCTCAGGAACACGGAGAAGTATTTGTAACAGATGACGGTATAGAAACGGATGAAGATTTGGGACACTATGAAAGGTTTTTACATGAGAATCTTTCCAGGGAAAATTACATTACAACAGGACAGATTTATCAGGAGGTAATTAGAAAAGAGAGAGCTTTTGAATATGAAGGAGAGGATGTTGAAGCAATTCCCCATGTTACAGATGAAATTACAAGAAGAATAAATTTAGCCGGTAAAAAACATAACGCTGAAATTATTATTATCGAGCTTGGGGGAACCGTGGGAGAGTATCAAAACGGCATTTTTTATGAGGCTTCCCGAATTATGAAGCTTCGAAATCCTAACGATGTTATTCATCTTCATGTAACCTATCTCCCCTTTTTAGCAAACATTGGAGAACTTAAAAGCAAACCCGCACAAACTTCTGTCAGAATTTTAAATGGTATGGGGATTCAACCTGACATAATTGTTGCCAGAACCGATAAACCAATTGATCAAAAACGTTTAGAAAGACTTGCTTTATTTTGCAATATGAGGCCCGAGGCGATATTTTCTGCCCCAAATCTAGATACAATATATGAAGTCCCCCTTCTTTTTCATAAACGAAATCATCATCTAGCCTCAACCTGTCTGAAACTTTTGGGCTTGAAGCTAGGAAAGCATAAAAACATCGGAGGTTGGAGAATAATGGCAAAAAGAGCAGTAACAAAATGGCCTAAAAAACTAAAAATTGCAGTAGTTGGTAAATATTTTGTCACCGGTAGTTACAGTCTTATTGATTCGTATGTTTCGGTGGTTGAGGCAATTCGTCATGCTTCCTGGAAATTGGGAGTATCCCCCATTTTTTCCTGGATAGATAGCGAGCAAATTGAAAAAGAAGGAACAGACATCTTAAAAGAACACGATGGAATTATTGTTCCTCAAGGCTGGGGCAGCCGGGGAACTGAAGGAAAAATTATGGCGGTTAAATATGCAAGGGAAAATAATATCCCCTATTTAGGACTTTGTTTTGGTATGCAGATGGCCGTTATAGAATTTGCCAGAAATGTATTAGGTTTAAAGGGAGCAAATTCAATTGAGATTGACCCAAAAACTAAATATCCGGTTATCCATATAATGCCGAATCAAAGGCAGTATCTATCTAAGAAACAATATGGAGGAACTATTAGATTAGGATCTTGGCCATGTTCCTTAAAAAAGGGCTCAAAGCTTTCAAAAATATATGGAGGTAAAATATTAATTAATGAACGCCATAGACATAGATATGAATTTAATAATGCCTTTAAAGAAAAGTTTGAAAAGAAAGGTATGGTTTTTTCGGGAACTTCCCCTGATGGAAAATTGGTTGAGGCCATAGAATTTAAAGATCATAAGTTTTTTGTAGGAACCCAGTTTCATCCGGAGTATATCAGCAGGCCCTTAACACCTCACCCTATCTTTGTTTCGTATCTCTCTTCAATGTTATAATACGTATACTTGTCGGGGTGGCGGAATGGTAGACGCGCCGGCCTTAAGAGCCTGTACCGCATTAGCGGTGTGGAGGTTCGACTCCTCTCCTCGACACATTTGTCAGATTTTTTTGTATAGAACCGCAACGCTGTCGCGGTAGAGTTCCTTCCAGTTGTACTTTTCTGGGCTGGGTTTAAGTGTAAGGTCCAAAAATGTGCCGGGTCCAATCAAAAGGTAGTCTGTTCCTGTTTCTTTTAACTTTTCATTCCATCCTGACCGGGTTTGAAGTATGGCCAGAAAAACCTCATATGTGCTGTTGCCGCTTTTATCCAGGAAGTTGCCCGAGAGTGCAGTAGTTTTTCCAGCCGGAGTTGAAATTTATTGTTGAATTTATATTTTTGTAAAAAATAAATAAACAAAATAAAATTACAAGAATTGCATATCGATCGTCTAAAAGCTTTTTATCAGGCAGCAGCCTGCTTAAATAAATTGCTGTTAAGGAGGAAAGGAAAATCAGATTTCTGATTCCCAGACATGCCAAAACGGTAAAGAGCAAAAGATTTATTAACAAAGATAGTTTTAACTGTTTTGTAGATGCAAGAAGCAGACTTAAATCAAAAACTAAGAAAACGATCAAACCTTTGAGCCAGAGAGGAGGAGCGACCCATTCGGCAATGGTTGTGGAAAGTGGTGCTTGTAAGTGACGGAAAATTTCTAAATAAACCTTTGGACCGAAAGGATTGAGAAATGTCGCTAAGAAGGCTATGAAGAACGGTAAAATAATCACCCACTTTTTACGTAATGGGTGATTCAAAAATAAACTTGGCAAAAGAAGAATGCCTGCAATAAATCCTATGTGCGTATTTACCCATAAAGCAAATAGTAGAGGGAGTAGATACAAATATTTATAATTTTTTAAACTAATTTCTCCTATTTTCAGAGTCAGAAGAAAAAAAAGAAAAGTAAACAGTTGCGGTCGTAAACCAAGTGCTATGGAAGGCCCGGGGGTAAACAAAATCAAGAGAGGAAGAGTTGCCTTTAGCCATAACGGACCATTGATTAGTTTATAAAGCAAAATAACGCATAAAAGTAAAATTATGGAATTAAGAATACTTAAACCCGTAAATCCGAAAGAATCGTAACTTACTGAAAGAGCCGCATCATAAATAAAGCTTGGGTAGTAGGCTTTATAGTCGGGTAAAAAGTAAGAATAATGGTTTTCCAGGCACGGATTGCCTGCCAGAAGTTCTTTTCCGCAGCGGTAGTGCCAGCCGAAATCAGTGTCTTTCGTTACCTGAAAACCAAAGATCAGGGATGTCAAACAAAAAAGAATTATTATGATTTTTTTCATATTTCGCAGAAACTATTATATTTTAACGGTTCCTGATAAAATATGGTAACGGAGTGTGGCTCAGTTGGCAGAGCGCCGCGTTTGGGACGCGGAGGTCCCCGGTTCGAGTCCGGGCACTCCGACACAACAATCTTCCGTTTTAAGAATTAAATGTCAGAAAACGAAAACTTTATCATTCCACGAATTCCATTAAATACTGAATCGTGGTGTGGGCATGCGCTTATTCATTCAGCTGCAATAGCCTTTAATATTAATCATGTCTGTCAAAAAGATCTGCACGATTTCGTTTCTGATCCAAGTTGGGGTACAGAGAAGAATGAACTTTACCAAATGGCAAGATCTTTTTTACAGGCAACTCATATTTTAATGAGAGAAGGTTGGACCAAAAATGAATTAGACGAATTAAACGAAAAAGTCAGAGTTGTGGTTATTTTAGACACAACAGACGTTTTAGTAAGAATTTCAAATAAATCAGGTAAAAAAGTAAATGATATAGACGGACATTACATTATGTATTTGGGTAATGGCTTGATAATCGATCCCTCTGCAGAAGAGATCGTCGTCGGACCGGATACGGATCCGGCAAATGAAGGTGTTATTTTAACGGATTGTCCAAATATCTATTATGTTTCGGATGAAATTTTAGAGAGGATATGGACAGATACCAATAAGGACGGAAGCGTTAATAAACATTTAGCTTTGGTTATGCTTCATCCTGATGATGACCCTTCTGTCTTGGAAAAATACAGAAATCAAGGTAAAATAGGTTAGTTCGAGTATTGTAAATTCGCGGGTATGGTTCAGTGGTAAGCAGATAGCTTGGCCAACTGACCAACCCTGTTCATATGATTCGCGGGTATGGTTCAGTGGTAGAACAACAGATTTCCAATCTGTTGATGCGGGTTCGATTCCCGCTACCCGCTCAAAATTCCGATATAAACAATTAGGCTGGTACCTACTATCTTGTGAGTAAAATATCCAAAATAGCAATTTTTGAAGGAAAGAAGATTCGTCGTATTTGGGACGGAAATGTAGAAAAATGGTACTTTTCTGTTGTTGATGTTATGGCTGTATTGTCTATTAGTAACAATCCAAGGAAATATTGGAACAAATTAGCAGAAAGATTAAGAAAAGAAGGAAGCGAGTCGGTGACAAAATGTCACCAACTGAAAATGCAGGCATCCGATGGAAAATATTATCAAACTGATGCGGCAGATACGGAAGTGATGCTTCGAATAATCCAAAGTATTCCCTCTCCTAATGCCGAACCACTTAAACTTTGGTTGGCTCAGGTGGGCTACGAACGGCTTGAGGAAACCGCAGATCCAGAATTGGCTATTAACCGAGCATTGAAAACATACTTAAAAAAGGGCTATAGCAAAGATTGGATTAATCAACGTTTAAAAAGTATCGAAATTCGTAAAGCCTTAACCGATGAATGGGAAACACGCGGAGTTAAAGAAGGATTGGAATTTGCGATTTTAACTAACGAAATTACTCATGCTTGGACAGGTTTAACAACCAAAGAATACAAAAATCTCAAAGGTTTGAGGAAGGAAAACCTAAGAGATAATATGACCAATCTTGAGTTGGTACTTAATATGTTGGCCGAAACAGCTACAACCGAAATTTCAGAAAAAAGATTACCTAAAAATTTCCCGGAAAATAAGAAAGTTGCTAAGGAAGGTGGAACTGTTGCCGGTAATGCAAGACGCGAAATTGAATCAAAAACTAGTAAGAGAGTAGTTACTTCCAAGAACGCAAAGAAATTAAAGCTTATTGGATATAGATAGGGTTATCTATATGGCTTTGAGGTTTCCTACGATTACTGTAACATCATTTGTTTGAGAAGAAACTGTTTTGGGATCTTCCAGTTGATAGTCTTTCTTTAAGGTAGCAACTAAGGCAACAATAAACTCGGGATCTACTCCTGTTTTAATGGTTATTTGAGTTTTTGTATAGTCGTAGGTTACTGCATTCCCGGCTGATAGTACGCTAAAACCCGCAGCTTCAACTAAAGTTTGAACTTTACCTGCTTCCCCTTTTATGCCGCTTCCATTAAGAATTTTAATTTTATATTTTGATAAGTTTGCACTGGAACTGGCTGTTGGTTTTGCGGTTGGAGAAACTGTAGGTTCAACTGTAATATTTTGATTTTCTGAAGTATCCGCCTTTTTAGTATCTGATATTTTTTGAATACCAAAAACATATGCAAAAATACCACCTATTAAAAGGCCTAAAAGAAGCATTCCCGGAATTAATATCCAAAGAATATTAAAGGAGGACTCTTTTATCTCTTCAGTTTTTTGAGGTTTTTCAATCACTGCTTCTTCAACAGGT
>JAPLZT010000091.1 GCA_026394855.1 Candidatus Woesebacteria bacterium | reverse complement strand
TAAGTAAATAATCCCATATTTATATTTTCCGGATCTTCGCCTGCTTTTAATTTATCCTTATAAGCATGCGCTCTTTTGATTAAACCTAACGGAGTGACATTATTCAAAATACTTTGTAGCTCAGTATGTTGGGGAATATCAGACTGGCGGTAAAAGACTACTTTTTCCGGATCAATGCCAAAAGCAAAATAAGATAACACTAAATTTTCCACATTCCGTTGCAGTTCTTCTTTTTTATGGATAGTAGTTAAAGCATGCAAGTCGGCAATGAAATAATAAACTTTGTCGGCTTTTTTAGCCATGTCAAAAAATGGCTTTACCATACCCAGGTAATTTCCAATATGAACCTCTCCTGATCCAGAAGGAGTTATGCCGGTTAAAATCGAATAATTTGTTTTAATCATAAATTCCTTTCAGGTTACAAAAAAACCCTTGCCAATTCCGATGTTACATCGAAACTCGCAAGGTTCCATTTGGACGGTGCCACCTTTTGTTTAACTCGACTGACTAAATTTTAAACTAAGCTTGGTCCCAACCATACTCAAGCTTTTTATATTATACCACTTTTGTAGCGGGTCCACGGTAACGCTCCATGGTTAGGCGAGGTTATGAGCCTCGCGGGATACTTACCCCCCACCCGCTAAAAAATTTCTAATTTAGATTTTAACAAATAAAGATATATTTAGCAAATAAAATAGAAATACTTGACAAAATAGTATTACTATTTTATAGTAGTATTACTATGTTGCAAACAACCACAATTACTCAAAAATGGCAGATGACATTGCCCAAGAAAATCCGTCAGGTTTTGGGAATCCAAAAACCTGGTCAAATTTTACTGGAAGTAACAGACCAAAAATGCCTCAAAATCAGCCAAAAAGGCAGTATTTTAGAACTTGCGGCCAGCTTGCCTCCCAAAAACAAAAATAATCAAATTTTGGATATTGCCAACGTTCGAGATTACATTGAAAAAAATTATCAGCGGTGACCAAAACAGTTTTTCTGGATACTAATATTTTCTTAAGATTATTTGTTAAAGAAGGCGGAAAACAATATTCTGATTGCTCACAGTTGTTTACCCTAATCGAAACAAGTAAAATCAAAGGGTTAATTTGCTCTGTAGTTTTATTGGAAATCTATTTTACTTTAAATAGTTTTTATAAATTTTCTCCTAGACAATGTCAAAAGTATCTAACAAAAATTATCTCCGACAGAAATATTAAAATTATTGACGATTTCGATTATAATAAAGCTCTGGATTTATTTATTCAAACAAAGGTAAAATTTACTGATTGTTTAATCGCTTCTTTGGGGTTTTTTGAAACCAATAAACAAATTATCTCTTATGATAAAGATTTTGATCGACTAAAGTTTGATCGGTTAGAACCAAGTGAAATTATCTGAAGTTAATGTTAAAATTCCTCATTAGAACTATGTCAGGGTAGCTCAGCTGGTAGAGCATCGGATTCATAACCCGAAGGTTCGTGGGTTCGATCCCCACCCCTGACACCTAAGTAACGTATCAAAATGAAGTCTTCAACAAAGCTCTGGCAAACTATTCTTCTTTTATTTACCTTAATATTTTTCAGCTACTTTGCCAATCGAGGCTTAGTTGTCGGCGATGAGGGATATATTTTAGATGCCGGCTGGCGTTTTTCCCAGGGACAAATCCCCTATAGAGATTTTTGGATCCTTTATCCGCCGGGAATGGTTTTTTTATTA
>JAPLZT010000009.1 GCA_026394855.1 Candidatus Woesebacteria bacterium | reverse complement strand
GTAGGCCCGATTCCTCTCCCCACAAAAAGATCACTAATGGCAGTTAAAGAGTCTCCTTTTACTGACAAAAACGCACAAGAACATTATGAAATTCTTGTTCACAAAAGACTTATAGATATTTTAGATCCCTCTAGTCGCACAATAGATTCTCTTTCCAACCTCGATCTTCCCGCGGGAGTTTCCATCGAAATTAAGATGTAGTTTCTCCAGTCTTGCTTAGTGTGATTTCCTCTGGTATAATGCCCATATCGTGGTGGGAGTGATTGAAAATATGATCACTTGAAGTTTCCAGGGTGGAAGTGCCATTTGATTAGAAGGCGCCCTTGGCGCCTTTTTTAGTGCAAGAAATATGCTTAAAACAATATTAGGATCTAAAGGAAAAATGGGTCAAACTTATGTTTCGGGAACCAGAGTTCCTGTGACAAAAATTTCCATAACTCCTTCAGTTGTGACTCAAATTAAAACCTCCGAAAAAGATGGTTATTGGGGAATTCAGCTTGGATTTGGAACCCGCAGGATTAAAGTAACCTCAAAGCCCCTTCAAGGACACCTTAAAAAATCTACAAATAAGCAAATAAACAAATCTACAAATTTACCGAGATACTTAAGAGAAATTAAATTAGAAAAAGCAGCCGAAGTTAATGTCGGAGATAGCCTTAAAGCTTCCGACATTTTTGGTGTGGGAGACAAAATTGCAGTAACTGGAATTTCTAAAGGCAAAGGTTTTGCGGGAGTTGTCAAAAGATGGCGTTTTGCAGGAGGCCCTAAAACACATGGCCAAAGCGATCGTCAAAGAGCTCCCGGTTCAATAGGACAAGGAACCACTCCGGGAAGAATATTTAAAGGAAAGCATATGGCAGGAAGAATGGGTGGAGACAGAGTAACTGTTAAAAATCTTCATGTAATTTCAATTGACCAAGAGAAAAATGAAATGCTTGTTTCAGGAGCTATCCCGGGGAAATCTGGAGATTTATTAAGGATTACAAAGATTTCGGAAGGAAGTCTTAAGGATCTTGAGCATGAAGTCATTGCCCAAGTTGTTGAAGGAGAAGCGGCAAAGATAGCAGGGACGGGGGAGGTGGCAAATGCTTAAAGCAAAAACATATTCTCTTAAAGGTTCAAAGTTAGAGGATACTACCCTACCCAAAGAGTTTGGGCAAAGGCAGAATCTCCCTCTTTTGGCTCAGGCGGTCAGAGTTTATGAAGAAAGATCTCATATAGGTTTTGCAAAAACAAAGACAAGAACTGAAGTTAATAGGACAACCAAAAAGGTTTATAAGCAAAAGGGAACAGGTGGAGCAAGGCATGGAGCGAGATCGGCTCCTATTTATGTTGGAGGGGGTACGGCTCATGGACCAAAACCCATAAGAAGGGTATTAACACTTCCTAAAAAGATGACAAAATTGGCTCTTTACCAAGCCTTAAGCGCAAAACTATTCCAAAAACAGGTTTTTGTTATAAGTGGAATTGAAGAACTTGCAAAAACTAAAGAAGCTAGGGATTTTATTAAGAAAGTCGCAAAGGCGGAAGCTATTAAATCAAAGAAATTTACATTTATTTTAAGCGACAAGAACACAACCTTAAAGAGATATTTAAAGAACCTTGAAGATGTGAAGATTGATATTTATAAGGATCTGAATGTTTTTAATGTCCTTTTTGGAGGAACCTTAGTTTTTGATAATGAGATATTTGCAAAAAAAGTAACTAAAAAATGAAAGTAACACCCGTATTAACCGAAAAAAGCTTGAATGTTGCCAAAATGGGT